>JAFGNQ010000157.1 GCA_016926925.1 Candidatus Aminicenantota bacterium | reverse complement strand
ATTCCAGACCAAGCGCGCAGGCTTCAGGCTTTCCACTCGGATTCCTTGAGAAGATAATAAATTTCCCAGGCTATTTCATCAACCACACAACCGATGCACGATTTTTCAGTGGTGGCCAGCTCCTCGTCTTCGATCTTGTCTTTAATGATTTTTTTTACTCTTTTTCTGATCTTGTAGAGCAGGATGTAGTTTATCATCGATCTTATTCGAATGATAACAACTCTCCTCAGGGATGTAAAGATTCGGAGAAGATGCTCTCCATTGCCGTGATGGATTCAAATTCGATGAATGGAAAGAGAGATGCACTCCGGGGAAATGCTTCCGAAGACGCGATAAAAATGCTATCATACATCCTCATTAACAGGATGAAAAAATCCATAGGTGTTTTGGGCTTCGTTCTGCTCTTATCCACCTGTTCTCTTTTCAAGGCAAAGATTCCTCCCTATCCTAATGGGGTCATTTTCCCCGTGGAGAAGGGGGATGCAATTTCATATACGGGGGAAATCATCAGCCCGATGCGGACTGAGGCGGGACGGGTATATCTATCTACAAGAAGCGGGTATGTGTATTGTGTTGAAGTCGCAGAGAAAAAAATTCTGTGGGAGCTGAAATTATCCGGGAACCTGAGTATCCCACTCAGTCTCAGTCCAGATAGCCTCTTTGTTTGCGATGAGAAGCATGTTCTCTATTGTGTGAATAGGGAAGGAAAGGTCCGGTGGGAAAAAACCATAGAAGGCACGGTTGAAAGCGAAGCCGTCGCCTTCGAAGGAATGGTGTTTCTCGCCACGGGTGAGGGGCGATTGTTGGCTCTGAACTCGGCTCAAGGGGAAGAGCTTTGGACTTTCCAAGCTGAAAAATCGATCCAGTCGAACATCGTAGCAGCATCCAAGACAATTGCATTCGGTTGTGATGACGGCCGTCTTTATCTGTTGACTTCGAGTGGAAAGCTCAAAGGCAAGTTCGATGTAGGAGGCCGGATAGGGAACACCCTTGCAGCGGACGGTTCATGGCTTTATTATGGAACGGATCAAAAAGAAGTCATTTGTTTTGATATCGCCCGTGCGAAAGAGAGATGGAAGATCAAGACGGGAGGCCGGGTTCTCATCGCCCCGGTGTTCGACGAGAAGAGAGCCTTTTTTTCTTGTTTGAACAATGTCCTTTACTGTTTGAACAAGAAAAACGGAACAATACTGTGGTGGAATCCAATTCCAGGGCGGAGTGTGTATCCTCTTGCCATCGTCCAAAAAAGAGTGATCGTTACCTCACGTTCATCCGTTCTGGTGAGTTTTGACGCCCAAACCGGGGAAAAATTAGGCGCTTTCGATGCCGGAACGGAATTCCGGTCAAACCCTCTCTGGAATGAACCCTTCCTGCTGGCCCATTTTTATGATCCCCGGAACGATAAAGGATTATTGGTTTTTATAAAAAAGAAGGTGTCCGTCACGCTGTTCGGATCTCCGGAATCACCCCAGCATGTGAACACCCAGATCGTGGTCACGGCTTCACCGGTCGGTTTTCATCTTCCCGAATATGAATTTACAGCATCCCGGATGTTCAAGTTCTATCTCAATCCCTATTTTTTTATTCTTATGAAAGAAGCGGACCAGGAGGATGTCGTTAGAGAAAAGTCAGAGAAAAATACTTGGGATTGGTTCGCCGACAAAGAAGGTCTTTACGCCATTGGCGTCAAAGTTTCGGATGAGAAAGAAAAAAAAGAACAGTGGATTCCTTACGCCATCTTGAAAGAAGTACCTGAAGTCACCGTGGCGTTCTCCAAAAAATCTCCTCAAGCGGCAGGCGAGGAGATTGTCTTTACGGCGACAGCGAAGGGTATATCCAATCCCAGCTATGAGTTCGTTTTGAGACGTGTTTTCAAGATTCGTTTCTTCGCCTACTCCTTTATTTTTTCTTATATTACGAAGGAAACCGTCCAGGAAAAATCAGAATCCAATGCATGGACATGGAATCCCGATAAAACAGGAATTTTTGCTATCGAGGTCGTTGCCGAAGGCCAGGAAGAAAAGGCAAATTCCGTTGTCTTCTTCAGTATTCGGAAGCCGAAAGACACGGACGCCAAGGCAAAGAAAAAATCATGAGAATGCATTCCCGTTTTCGCAAGAGCCGCAACTCATCACAATTCATTTTCGGCGAAGACCCCTCACCCCTCCCAATGTGCCTCAAACGAACTGTGACTCGCACTTGTTTGCCAGCCTCTGACATGCAGCTCTTACGGACGATGACCTGCCTTTTTCTCTTATTTCGGTCGTTCTGATTCAGAAAAGATATTGCATATATTAGTTGATAAAACCTTGAAAATATAAGGATAAAAGTGGCAATATGTAGAGTTTCGGAGTGACGGGTGTCGCTAGGCCTATAATCCGAATGATTCTCAGGCCGATGAATCATTCGGATTCAATCGCGCGCATAAATAGATTTAGGAGCTATGATTATGAACCGTGAAGAAGCCTTATCCCTAGTAAAGCAACACCTCAAAAACAAGAATCTCGTCAAGCATTCCTTGGCCGTTGAAGCCTGCATGAAAGCCATGGCCGAGAGGTTGGGCGAAAATGCAGAGAAATGGGGCCTTGCCGGTATTCTCCATGACCTGGACTACGAAATGACGGATAAAAGCCCGGAGCTTCACACCACAGAGACGGTGAAGATACTCTTAGAGCGTGGGATCGAACCGGAAATCATCCATGCTGTCAAGGCCCATGCCGCAATGGCTCCCTGCGAGAGCAAAATGGATTGGTCGATTTTTTCCATTGATCCCCTCACCGGGCTTATTATTGCTGCTACTTTGATGCACCCCGACAGAAAAATCAAAGAGGTCGATTTGGAATTCATAAAAAGGCGCTATAAGGAGAAGAGTTTTGCCCGGGGTGCTAAAAGAGAAGAGATCGAACAAATCAGGAATGTCGGACTGGATTTGGATGAATTCATCTCCATTTGCCTGAAGGCGATGCAGAGTATCGAAAAGGAGTTGGGGCTCTGACCTGAATTTTTCGAACCGGACTCTTCATGGTCGGCGTTTTTTATGAATTTATCATGCGCGTACGCACCCGCGAACAATGAAAATAGCCGATTTGTTGCAAACAGT
>JAFGNQ010000156.1 GCA_016926925.1 Candidatus Aminicenantota bacterium | reverse complement strand
TTCGTCGAAGACCCTCCCACCAACCACCATGCGACTCAAACATACTGTGGCTCGCACCGGCCTCCCGTCCGCTCCAGTGCGCTTCTTATGGTCGACGACATGTACAACCGCATGAAAGCCGCACAATCTACGGAGGCGAAAATACAGCCGCTCCCGATGCCCATCATTCACGGATCAGGATTTGCGAGTTACGATTCGGGTTGTCTGCGGTATGAGTTGCGGAACCGGCAAAACAGCGATAAAATGAGAGGTCATGAAAAAAAGAGGTTCGATTACCAGGCTCATAATGCTCGTCTCTTCTCTCTTCCTGCTTTCTTCCCTTGCCCGGTCTCAGGTCGTGGTCGGCCAATACGAAGACGAAGCCCCGGTGAGGACATGGAACAATCTGGGGATCCTCACAGCGCCGGCGGCGGCCATGGGCGAGACCCGGTTTGCGCTCGCCAGGGACTCCTCTGTCTCTCTCTCCAATCCGGCTCTCCTCACACGCCTTCCCAAATTCACCGTGACATTGAACGGCTCCCTGAACCGTACGTCCTTCTTCCGTTATTCGCTCGTCAACACCGGAGCCGTCTCTACGTCTGAAAACATAACGCTTCAAGTTTATTCCTGGGATTATGCCGGGCTGTCTTATTCATTCAAAGGCTGGAGCATCGCCCTCAATCTGGCGCTTACCGAATACTATTACAGGCCAGAAATCTTCGCCAGATTCACATTCGAGGGGCAGACGTACCAAACCCTGTGGTTCGAACAGGAGGGAACCCTCCAGACCATTAATTTTTCCCTTGCCCGGAAGATCAACGACCGGCTCGCTTTCGGGCTGGGCTTTAATATCATCAGTGGATCCACCGACAAATCCGTGGAGGATAAGGACCTTTTTCCCCAGGTCACGATCTCCGATGCCGTCAGACACGATTTTTCGGGATTCTACCTGAACGGAGGGATTGTCTTCGATGCGACAGAAAGTCTCGTACTGGCGGCCGTTTTCAGGGCACCTTACACAAAAAAATCCGAGAGCGAGAGCGCCCGCCGTTTCCTCTCACCGGAAGTGTCCCTCGCTTCAGACGCCGCTGCCGAGGGCGCCTATGAGCAGCCTCTGGTGATAGGTTTAGGCGCCCACTGCAAAATTACTCGCGAATTGAGTCTGGCCTCTGACCTGAGTTTTTTCAACTGGAGACATTACGCGGCCCGCTCTTTCGAAGAGGATCTGAGACGTGACTTCAAGAATGTGCTCAAAATCGGCGCCGGCCTCGAATACCGGACCTCGTTCCGGCTTTTCAGCAAAGATGTCCGGATGCCTTTGCGGATCGGGTTCACATACGATCCTCAGCCGGTCAGAGAGCCGGACGTCCACTATGTTTACATAGCCTTAGGAACAGGAATGCACATGGGACGGTTCTCCGTCGATGTGGCCGCCCTGATCGGCCGGGAGTCCGGCTCCGGAAACGATCTCAGCGCACAAAAATTTGTCTTGTCCGTGAGTTACCGACAATGAAAAAAACGAAAATTCTTTTATCTCTCTGTGGAACCATTCTGCTGCTCTCCTCTTTAGATGCCGGTAAATTCGACCCGGAAAGCGGCCGGAACCGGCCCAGCGTCAACCGCACCGTCGTCAGTATCGAAAAAAACGCAGGCAGCACCGCTGTTCTGAAGAGTCTGTGCCTGGATATCCTGATGGACTGGGAGGGAAAAATTTACATCGTCGCCTCGCCGGAAGACCTCAGGAAACTGAGTCGGGCAAAGCTTCTATTTACGGATGAGACCCGAAACTTCCCGCCGCCGGAGCCGAACGTCCTCTCGGTCCAAACCCTGCGGAACGGGGCCTTCCATTCTTACGGCGAGCTCGAGCGGGATTTACTTGCGCTTGAAGAGTCCTATCCTCACATCGCCAAAGTCTACGACATCGGAGACAGCCTGGAGATGCGCAATATTTATGCGCTGAAAATCAGCGATAACGTTCAGGTCGAAGAAGAGGGGGAAGCCCAGGTCCTGATCCTCGGCTGTCATCACGCCCGCGAATGGATATCTGTGGAGGTGCCGTACTTCGTGGCCCGGCATCTCGTTGAAAATTACGCCTCCGATGTGCACATCCGGAGTCTCATCGACCGAAGTGAGGTTTGGATCGTGCCGATCGTCAACCCCGACGGCCTCGAATATTCGATTCATTTTTACCGCTATTGGAGGAAAAACACACGCAATAACGGTGACGGCAGCTTCGGCGTGGATCCCAACAGGAATTACGGCTACAAATGGGGATGGGACGATGCGGGCTCGAGCCCGAATAGTTATTCGGAGGTATACAGGGGAAAAGGACCGTTTTCCGAACCCGAAACTCAGGCCGTGCGGGACCTGATCGACCGCAATGAATTCCAGGTATTGATCAGCTACCACAACTATTCCCAAGTGATCCTTTACCCGTGGGGGTACAAAGAGGAGCCTTCGGACAGAGACGCTCTATTCGAAGAAATGGCCGCGGAGATGGCGGCAAGGATGGAGGCTGTAAACGGCCGGATTTACAGCTACGGACGCGGCGGAAGCGCCCTATATGTGACAAACGGAGATACGGTCGACTGGGCGTTCGGAGAGAAAGGCATCCCGGCCTTTACGATCGAACTCCCTCCCGTCGATCAGTTCCTCGGAGCCTTCATCAATGCCGAAGAAGACATCCAATCGATCGTCAACGAGAACATCCCGGCAATGACCTACATCATAGAGTGGGCTGTTTACAACCGCAAATAAAAAAAGGGGAGATCATACTTTTCTCTGAATTATGGGGACTTATCCAGGCCGAGATAAATAAATATAGGGACACTATACTTATCTCGTCCCAGATAAGTATAGTGTCCCTATATTTACGTTGTTTAATCGAGGGCTTTGATTTGTTTTTCGATCTCTTCGATGCGTTCGTTTGATCTGTCGATCTGAGCGTAGAGGATTTCGAGCATCCGGTTATCGACCCTTCCCTTCTCGGTCAGCACACCATAAACCATGAACAGGGGCTCTTTGTCGCCTTCGATCTTTTCGATCTTTTCACTGGTCTTGTCCTTCTTCCGCTCCCATTCCTTGATCTCTCTATGGTGTTCCTTTGTCTGCTGCTTTTTCTCCTGCTCGATCTTATGAATCTCTTTCTCGTATGTGTCGATCGTCTTATCGTGCTGCTTCCTCTGTTTATCCAGAATCTCTTCTTCCTCTACCAGGCTCTTGATCTCCTGATCGAGGCTGTTCTTTTTCGCGGTCAGTGCATCTCTTTTTTGGTTAGCTTTTGCCGTCTTCAGCTTTTCATTCTCGCCCGATCCGGATTTGTTTTCCCGAATTTCCCGTAATTCCTTGCTAAGGGCGTTCATCTCTTTGGCCGCGCTTTCCAGCTCATTATTCTTCTGGAGAACTTCGGCCGCAATCTTTTTCTGGCGTTCCTTTATGGACAGGAGCTTTTCAACGCAGGGATTTTTTTCCTTCTCGACCTTTTGCAGATTCGAATCGAGTTTTTTTGAAAGCTCATCCAGGTTCGTGTTCAGCGAAGTAATCTTCGACTCGATAAGTGCCAATTCGTTCTCGAGAATCTTTTTCTTATCTTCGACGGAAATAAGCTCGTCGAAAATTTCTTTGCCGCCTTCGACATCGATCCTTTCCTCCCAAGCCTTTTGACCGAGATCTCTGATCAATCGCTCCCTTCGGTGAGTCTCCTTGGTAAGGCGTCTCTGGTGCCTCAGCCGGATCAGCCTTTTTTTGGTACGAAAAAAGAAATGATCCAGTTTTTTACGCAGTTCCTTGTCCCGAAGAAAAATAAAAAACACCAGGAGAACGATGACACCGAGAAGGAGCCAAAAGAGCCAATAAGGAAGTCCCTCGCCCGAATCCTGCATCGCGGCATTATAAGAAAACAGGTTCGCGAAAAATTTTCTCATAATCAATAAGTTGAATTTCAACCATTTTCCGTGTTTCCGCCCCATTTGTCAAGACTCTAACGTAGGCCGAGATCTAACTCTCATCGTTGAATTTGAGATCATGGCAAAAACGGGAATTCATACTTTCTCGCGCCATGTCTGGACCAAAGGCCCGCAACGGATTAAAATAGGAGGTTCGGATTCAGGTCGCTAATGAAAAAGAAAAGGATGCTCGTCCATATCTGCTGTGCTCCCGATGCCCTCTATGTCATGGAAGTGCTAAAGCGGGACTTTGATGTCAGCGGGTACTTTTACAATCCCAACATATATCCTGAAACAGAATATAGGCTGCGTCTAGAGGAGGCACGCAAGGTCGCCGGGATTCTTGACTTCGATCTGATAGAGGGCGAGTACAGCAGCCGGTATTGGATGTCGATCACCCGAAGGTTTAAGGACGAGCCGGAAAAAGGCCGCAGGTGCGATGTGTGTTATGCCCTGAGACTGGCCGGAACAGTCCGAAAGGCGCAAGAGATTGGATTCGAGGCCTTCACTACCGTCATGAGCCTGAGTCCGCTAAAAAAAGCCACGGACCTGAACCGGATCGGAAGGATGTTTTCCAAAAGATACGGCATTTATTTCCTCGAAGCCGACTTCAAGAAAAAGGACGGATTTAAAAAAAGCGTGGAATTGAGCAAAAAGCACGGACTCTACCGGCAAAACTACTGCGGCTGTCTCTATTCCATGCGCTGACGAGAATGGAAGAAAAGCGACCCGATAATTCCACCATGGCCCCCCAAAAAAGAACTGGAATCAAAGGCAAAAGCGGAACCGAATCCGGTGCTGAAGCCAAAACCACGGCTAACTCTGGACCCGCAACAAAGAAGAAAAACATTGGCAGTGCGGTCGAGGCCGTCGTGTTCGGTGTCGTCCAGGGTGTCGGATTCCGCCCTTTTGTCTATCGTCTGGCAAAAGAGTTCGGCTACTTCGGCTGGGTCAAAAACGTCGGGTTCGGTGTCGCCATCCATCTCGAAAAAAGATCGGAACCGGAGTTTCGAGATTTCTTCGATGCTTTCGACAAACAAAAACCGCCCCTTGCCCAAGTGGACGATATCCGGATATCACCGGCAAAATTTCTCGACTGCGATGACTTCCAAATCAAGAAATCCCAGGAGGGCGGGAGTTTTGTCTTCATCTCTCCCGATATTTCGTTGTGCGAGAACTGCCTCAAGGAAATGAGGAACCCTTCCGACAGAAGGTACGGCTACCCCTTTATCAACTGCACCGACTGCGGTCCCCGGTACACGATTGTCCGCGCCCTCCCCTATGATCGAAAAATGACCACTATGGATTCCTTCATCATGTGCGAGAACTGCCGGCGCGAATACGAAAACCCCCTTGACAGGAGGTACCATGCGCAGCCCGTCGCCTGTCCGGTTTGCGGGCCGGAGATCACCCTGATCAACGCCAAAACCCATAGAAAAATCACAGGAGGCGTTCCAAAGGCCGCGGCTCTGATAAGGAAAGGAAAAATCCTGGCCGTTAAAGGCTTGGGCGGATTCCACCTCGTCTGCAACCCGTTCGACTCCGAGGCCGTGAAACGCTTGCGCCGGATCAAAGAGCGCAAAACAAAGCCCCTGGCCTTGATGGGGAAAGACCTGGATACCGTAAAAAAATATGCGTGGGTCGACCGGGACGAGGAGGGGCAGCTCCTCTCGGCCCGGAGGCCGATCGTTCTTCTCCGCAAAAAAAGGGATATTCGAGGCATCGCCCCTCACCTCGATGAAATGGGCTTCATGCTTCCCTATACGCCTCTGCATTATCTGCTGCTCGAAGAGATCCCCCTGATTGTGGCCACGAGCTCGAACAAAAAGGATTCGCCCATTATGAAAGATGTGGAGGAGGGCATAGACCGGCTCTGTGATTATATCCTGAACCACAACCGGCCGATCGCCATGCGCGCCGACGATTCCGTGATGAAAGTCGTGGATGGAGAGCCTCTGTTTGTCCGGCGGGCGCGGGGATACGTGCCCTATCCGCAGCAGGTCCCCAAAGAGCTCGAATCGCCCCTGCATATCCTGGCTTTGGGAGGCGAGCTCAAAGATACTATATCGATCTACAAAAACGGATATGTAATAACCAGTCAATTCCTGGGCGACTTGGACGAATACGAAAACTTTCGCTATTTCGAAGAAACCATCGAACACCTTGTCCGACTCTTTGAATTGAAGCCCGAAGCGATTGTATCGGATCTGCATCCCGATTTTCACACGACCCGCTACGCCCGGAAATCGGGACTTCGGCACATTCAGGTACAACATCACTTCGCGCATGTGCTGGCACCGCTGCTGGAACATGGAGTTTCGCCCCAAAAAAGGGTGCTGGGAGTGGCTTTTGACGGATACGGCTACGGTAACGACGGAACAGCCTGGGGAGCGGAATTTCTTCTGGCCGACTACAAGAATTATGAGAGAGCAGCCCATTTCAAGTACATTCCGCTTCCGGGCGGCGATGCGGCGGCCAAACAACCCTGGAGGATGGCATTATCCTACCTGATCGACACTTTCGGTCGCAACTACCCTTCGGTCAAAAGCATGGCCAAAGTCGGACAGAGACGGATCCGGGGAGTGACCGAAATGATCCGCCAAGGAATCAACAGCCCTCCTGTTTCCAGTTGCGGGAGGTTGTTCGATGCGGTATCCTTTCTATCAGGAATTGCGCCGTCGGAGATGGAGTTTGAAGCCGAGGCGCCGATGCGCCTGGAGTCTGCTGCCGCATCCGGAATTCGTAAAAGCTACCCATTTTCCGTTGAAGAAAACCCGGGCGGTCCTCTTCAAATCAGCTTTTCCCCTACAATTAGATCTGTTCTGAAGGACCTGGACAGGGAAATTCCTGTTTCGCATATCTCGGCAAAATTCCACAACACTCTGGCCCGTTTGATTTTGGGAATGGCAGAGAGGATGCGGCGGGAGCATGACATCGATACAGTTGTGCTGATCGGAGGAGTCTTCTTGAATAAAAGACTGCTCGAGAGAGCTACCCGGCTGCTGCAAGGAAAAGGATTCCGTGTTCTTCGCCCCATCCGCTACTCACCCAACGACGAATCCATATCGGTCGGTCAGATTGCCCATGCCCTCCGGATTTTGTAGGGTAAAAAACGCCGACAAATTAATGAAACTTCTTTTTATATCAGTGTCGGCGG
>JAFGNQ010000021.1 GCA_016926925.1 Candidatus Aminicenantota bacterium | reverse complement strand
TTGAGTTTCCCCTATAATCTATCATATATTTATAATAGTATCAATAAGTTATTGGAGATTTTTGGCTTTTTCAGTGAACCCTATTTAAAAGGAGTCAAACTCTACAGCTACGCTCTAAAAGAGGGGCTTCGACGAAAACGGAAATACGGAGGCATGGATGATATTGACTAAATGAATCCACAGGAATAAGATGGCGCAATGGTCATCATTCTTGGAATTCTCGTAGGATTCTTCGCCTCGATCCCCACGGGTCCCATCAATATCTTTTCCCTGTCGCAAGCCCTCAGGTTCGGATTTTGGAAGAGCGTGTCTATCCGGCTGACCGTCTCTTCGGGGCTTCAGGCTCGATAGTGTATCTTGCGGCGATGGGCATTCTTCTTCCCACTCCGAAAGCTTTGGAGGTGACTTTCAGGCCAGGGGGGGCTTGTTTTCTCTTGTATTCATTTTTTGCCACGGCTTCGGCAATCCATCGCACCGTCTGTTCGTCGAAACCCAATTCCATAATTTCTTCAATCGAAGCGGCTTCTTCTATGAAATGATGGAGGATTTGGTCGAGAACAGGATAAGGCGGTAAGCTGTCTTGATCCACCTGTCCCGGCTTCAATTCCGCGGATGGGGCTTTTTCGATGATGGCCCTTGGAATGATTTCCGAACTTTTGTTGATGTATTCCGCCAGTGAGTAAACCATGGTTTTCGGGACGTCGGAAATGACGGCCAGCCCACCGCTCATATCTCCGTAGAGCGTGCAATAACCCACGGCCAGTTCGCTTTTGTTGCCTGTTGAAAGCACCAGATGGCCGAACTTGTTGGAGATGGCCATGAGAATATTGCCCCGAATGCGGGCTTGAATGTTCTCTTCGGTCGTATCCGCTTCTTTTCCTATAAAATGTTCTTCCAGCGTCTCCAGATAGGCTTGATATATTCCTGTGATGGAAATAACTTCAAACCGTATCCCGATGTTCTCTGCAAGTCTTCTGGAGTCTTCGATGCTTCCCCTGGAAGAATAGGGAGAAGGCATGGATAGGGCCAGAACGTTTTCACTGCCGATAGCTTCTTTGGCCAGACAACACGTGACTGCCGAGTCTATTCCTCCTGAAAGGCCGATGACAGCCTTGGAAAAACCGCATTTTCTCATGTATTCGCTGGTCCCGAAAACCAGCGCCTCCCAAACGGATTCAATCTCGTTTTGGGGGACATAGAGCCCGGGTGCTCCCGAATGACCTGTATCGATGCTCTGCACGTGTTCCTCAAAAGCAGGAAGGACCGTGGCCGGCTCTCCCGCCCGGTCAAGGAAAAGACTCCGGCCGTCGAATATGAGTTCATCGTTACCCCCAACTTGATTGACGTAAACAAAAGGGAGGCGGTGTTTTGCCGCATGACTGCCGATGAGACGGAATCGGATGTCCTCTTTTCCCACATGAAATGGGGATGCCGAGATATTGATGAAGAGAGTCGCCCCTTTCCCGGCCAAAAACTCAATGGGATTGAAATCATACGGCCTCCTGTTGGGCCACAATTGCGGGTCGTTCCAGGCGTCTTCGCAAATCGAGATTCCGAGGGTTTCCCCTTTAAAATCGACGGTGTTTATTTCCATTGCCGGATCGAAATATCTCCTCTCGTCAAAGACATCATATGTGGGAAGCAGCGACTTGTTTTGGGTGGCGATCATTTTCCCCCGGTGGATGAGGACGGCCGAGTTGTACAGTCCCTTCCCCACATCTTTACCGGTCGGCAGGGGGGCGCCGAAGAGGACGCCGGTTTCGGGATATTGGATTGAAGCCTGCATCAGCTCCTGGATGGCATGCTGCGTCTTTTCGATGAACCACGGCCGTTCCAATAGGTCTTTGGGAGGGTATCCTGTGAGAAACAGCTCCGGGAACACGACCAAATCCGCCTCCGCTTTGTTGATTTGCATAAGGGTTTGGATAATTTGGAGCCGGTTTCCGTCGATATCTCCAACGATCGGATTCAGCTGGGCGATGACGATTTTCATGTTTTTCCTTCAATTTTAAGGTCTCACGGCATTCGAAAAACATACTGAGTATAGAGGAGAGCGATCATGCCGTACGTGAGGAGGAAAACAAAGAAAGCCGGGAATACACGTCTCATCAACATTCCTTCCTGTCCTAAAATCCCGACTGTCGTGGCCACGGCTACGACGTTGTTAGGACAGATCATGTTGCCGATGGATCCGCCTACATTCTGGGCGGCAAATACCGTGATAGGATTTTGTCCGAGCGCAAGTGCTGCCTGGACGTGCATGGGGCCGAACATGATGTTGGACCCCAGGTTCGTTCCCGTCATGAAAGAACCGAGGGCACCCACAGCGACGGCGAGCATGGGATAAAACGAACCTGCCACCGGAGCCAGGGCCGAGGCCAATATTTTCATCATCCCGGTTTTGACCATAATGTCACTCACAGCCAAAAGGGAGCACATGGCGATCAGGGCGGGTATGACTTTTTTGAAAGCGGTGGCCGCATACCTCAGGAACTCCATGGTTTTGATCCTTAAGGATAAGGCTCCCAGGTATGCCGAGACGAGGATTACGGTTCCCACCCAGACAGTATATCCGTATTTAGCCAGGATGCTCAAGGGAAAGGAATAGCGCACGGCCGGCAACAGGACGATCAGGATTATATAAGGAGAGAAGGCCCTGAATGACGACAGAGGATTAATGGATGCAGCGGCGGAGGCGTAAAGGAATTCACCGGGCGTTTTGATCCGAACCGTCTTCAGAAAAATAAGGGATACGATGACGGTCAGCAGACCCGTGGCCATGCTGGTCACTTCCGGACCGATGATGTTGGAAAAGACGTAAAGGGTCGCGGCCATGAAACCGCCCGAGAACAGGATGAAGGGGAGGAGTCCCCGGAAGCCTTTACGACCGAAGACGACGGCAATGACCAGGAAGGGCAGGATGACAGCTCCGATCATATGGATGCGTCCGGCCATGGCCGATGCCTGGGTGACGGTCATGTATTCTCTTACCGGAGAGCTGCCCATTATAGTGGTTACTCCCGCTCCTCCCCATGCCACCGGCACGGAGTTGGCGATCAGTGTGGCCGTGGCTGAGAGTATCGGTGAAAATCCCAATCCTACTAAAAAGGGCGCGCAGATGGCCGCGGGTGTGCCGGCCCCGGAAGCGCCTTCCAGGAATACGCCGAACATGACGGCGATGATCAGAACATGGACCCTGCGGTCGTTGGCCAGGCCGGAGATGACCTCCTTGATCTTGTCCATGGCGCCTGTGCCTATCATCATCATCAGGATGGTGAACGCGCCGAATATCAGCCAGACGATACGGGCTCCGTCCAGAATCCCCACCTTGAGCGAAGCCACTGTTCCTGCCAAAGATCCGTGGAAGCAGGCTAAACCCAGCAGGAGGGTGTAGACCATGGCAATCGGCGTTACGATCACGGCCGGCTTTTTCAGACCGATCATGCCCGCCAGCACCACGAGAATGGGGCTGGTCGCCAAAACCGCATCCCACACTTCAGGTTTTCCTCGATACCAGGCTGCGTATCTGCGGCAGAATCTTTCCCAGCCGCGGCCCGTCGATATTCACCGGGCATGAAAATGAGAGAATCGCCGGCTCTGTCTCCGGATTCGACAAAATTCCCTGTACCATGCCCAGGGCTATTCCCTTCGGTGTCAGAGAAACTCCCTTCCATCCGTTTGCCTCGGCTGCCGGGGCTATACTCTCATAACAAGCGCCGCAATCGATGCACTCGAGCAGCTCCCCGAATCCTTGTTCAACGAGACTCGTTCTCCCGTTGTCCAGCAGGACCACATGGACCTCTTTGGGCCCGTGCATTCCGAAGGTGATGCGGAATTCGATATCGCCGGTGCGGCTGGGACCGGAGATCAACGAGGTGTAGGTAGGGGTGCGCCTGCCGAGTCCGAAAACGGACTGACATTCGAGTATCTTTAAAGAACCTTCGACGGAATAGGAAAGCTTGTCGATGCCTGCGACAGCCAGATGCCTGAAGGGAAGGTTGGATACGGCCCGGCAGTTGCCTTCGTCTTCGGCTATGACCAGGGTGCCGTTCTCGGCGGCCACCCCGTTCACTCCCGTCACTCCGAAATCGCTTTGCAGGATTTCCTGCTTGATTTTCCGGTGGGCGGCCCTGTTCAGCTCCTCAGATGAAAGAGCCTCATCTGCCGTCAAGTACCTGCGGAGGGCTTGGATGATCTCTTTTCGCGGCAAATCGATCCAGGGAAGGAAGGGATGATCTCCCAAGGCGGGAGCGGCCGGCATGTCGACGCGTTCGGCGACGATCTCCCCGATATGCGATTTCGAGACCTGGATTCCTGCGTCTCCGAGAAATGTGTCGAACGAAATCTCCCGCAGAGCGCTTGAATAGGTCCTGACCACCTTGCCATGCCCGGATAGAAGATCTGTTATCATTTTTCGGGCATCCTCTTTGCTGTCAGCGAGATAGACCTGACATCCCTTGTCTTTCAAGGCTTTTCTGCATTGGGACAGGAGGTCGGGGAGACCGCTGATGGCTTTTTTGCGAACGGCCGCCGCTTCTTTCGGCAGGTCCGGATATTTTTTCAGGATTCGGTCGCGTCTTTCCGCAAAGATCTTCAGTTTGTTCATTTTTTCTCGGAATTCCTCATGGCCTCGGCCAGGAGCTCTACCATGTGCACGACCTTCTGCTTGCCGCCGGCGTGATCGATACCGTCAGCGATTTGAATCATGCAGCCCGGGCAGCTGGTGACCACACAGCCCGCTCCGCTGGCAGAGATGTCTTTCATTTTTTCGCTGCCGATTTTTTTGGCCAGGTCGTAGAAATAGAGGCTGAAACTTCCGCCGAAGCCACAGCAGCTGTCCGGCTCCGCCATTTCGGTAAACTCCACTCCCGGAATCCGGCGCAGCAGTTCTCTGGGCTCCTTCCGGATCTCCAGTCCTTTTGCCAGGTGGCAGGGATCGTGATAGGTCACCTTGGCCGTAACGCTTTTCATCGGAGGTTCGATGTCCAGAACATTGATGAGAAAGTCGTTGATATCCCTGACTTTACCCGCTAAGTTTTCGTATTTTTCTCGCAGTCCCTTTTTTTCGTCCTTCAGGAGGCGGCGCCACTCCGTTTTAATCGTGGTAGCGCAGGTGGGACAGATGCAAATCAGGTAATCGAAGGCATCCCTGCTGAAGAGCTCTGTTCCGTTGACGGCCATTCGCCTTGCCTCTTCAGCCGCTCCTCCCATGACCGCAGGCATTCCGCAGCAGGCCTCCTCCGGATAGATCGACAGCCGGACGTTTTGGGCTTCCATGATATCGAGAAGATCCAGTCCTAAGTCGGGCCGGATATAGTTGACCACGCAACCGGCGAAAAAGGCAGCGGTCACGGCAGGATTTTTCACAGGCTTACGTCCGGACAACAGCTCTGCCAGAGATTTTTTTGCCACCCTTGGAACGAGCCTGTCTCTAGGCATTCCCATCCGGTTCAAGCCGGCACGCATCTTCGCGCCTTTTTTATCCGGTGTTTTTTTCATTCCCATATCTTGAAGCCTGCGGCCCAAGCTGGTGAGCCCCGGGAGTTTGTTTCCGGCCAGGGCTTTAAAGGCAGTTTTTTGAGCCTTTCCCAGACCTTGATTCCGGATCACCTTTTCCCGCAGCCGGGCGATCATCTCCGGAGTGTCCATGCCTACGGCACAGGGCTGGACACAGCTCCGGCAGCCCATGCAGAGGAAAAGGCCGGCTTCCTGCGCTTTTTGCAGATCCGCATGAAAGGCGCTGAACACGGCGCCGCGTCCGCCAAGATATTTGTAACCGTATTTTTCTCCGATCTCCGTGTAGACGGGACAGAAATTGAGGCAGCTGCCGCATTGGATACAGTACAGGGACTCTCCGAAGCCTTCGGCGATAGCCTCTTCTCTTCCCTCTTTCAAAAAGACGATGTGGATTTCCTCCGGGCCCTGGCCCGGCCCCAGAAATGCCAGGTCCTCATGAGTATACCGGCTGGGTCCGGAGATGAGGGAGATGTAGGTGCCAATGTCCTGTCCTACACCGTAGGTGGCCGCCGCTTTGATGACGGCGATGCCGTCCTCTATCCTGGGAACGATTTTCTCGATGCCGGCAATGACCACATGTGTCCTGGGCATGCCGGTCACGGCGCGGATGTTCCCCTCGTTTTCCGTGACCATGACCGAGCCCGTCTCGGCTATGACGGCGTTAGCCCCCGAAATCCCCACATCCGCTTCTTCCAGGTAGCGACGGAGGCTTTTTCGAGCCGCCTTGATTAAGGCGTTGACTTCGCACTCGAGCTTCTCCCCGGTTTCTTCCGAAAAGAGCTCGGCCACGCGCTCGATGGGAATATGGATGGCCGGGGCGAGCGAATGGCTGGCCTCGCTTTTGGCCATCTGAGCGATACGGTCGCCGAGATCGGTCTCGATCACAGTGGATCCCTGCGCTTCCAGATAGGGCGTGATTCCGATCTCTTTGCCGGCGTTGGATTTGGATTTGACGACAAGACTCTTGCCGACGATCTTGCCGATGTACTGCCTTGCATCTTCGGCAGTGCCTGCCACGAAAACCCGGAAGCCGTTCCGCTCCAGGGAGCCGACAGCCTGGTCCAGAAGCTGGGGCAGATTGTCGATGGCGTTCTTTTTAATCCGCTTGAGCTTTTCCCGCAGCTCGGGGAAGTTGGCCACCATGTTTTTCATACCGGGCTTGATGACCCCGAGGGCCCTGGACCGGCCGAGACGGCCGCTTTCGTCCCGAAGACCCGCCTTGACTTTCTTTTTGATGGCAGCTTTGCTCATAGTCGGCATATGACGAAGCGTTAAAACATTGACAATAGCATATACCAGAGTCTGTTTCGTATGTCAAAAATCCGGCTTTGCAGGAGCTCATTTCCGTCATTAAATTGACAAAATACGTTGACAATGATAGTTAACATCTAAGTTTGCGGAATCATGCGGAAACTCTATGGGAGGGACTCATAAAGATGTGAAGTGGTAACCAAGCTTGACGAAAATGGAAAGAGAATCGTCGTCAGAGTCACTTAAATCCGGTGACGGCTTAAACCGCCGGAATGCTCAATCTCAAGTTCACACGCACCCCAGACATTTCAACCTTATCTTATGCATATGTCCTCTAGCCATCGTTTAGA
>JAFGNQ010000155.1 GCA_016926925.1 Candidatus Aminicenantota bacterium | reverse complement strand
TGACGCTGGCCATCTGGACCTTCGGCGAAATGTTGAGTATGCCGCTCTTAGGGTCCTTGATAGCGCTTCGCGCCGGCCGCGGACAACAGGGGCGCTACATGGGGCTTTTCAGTTTCGCCTTTTCTCTTTCCATGATTGTAGGCCCTTTAGTTGGGACCACTGTCTACGGAAGCTTCGGGCCGACAACCCTATGGTTCGGCTGCGGTATATTGGGGGTTATTTTGTACGCAGCCTTTTCCGTCATCAGCTGCGTGTGGAGGCTCGAAGCTAAAGGAGCAATACTGACAAGCACTGGATAACATAATACAGAGGAGGTTCTCATGATTCTTGACAAAAAATCACTGAAGACGATTTTTTTGCACACCGTAATCCTGACAGTCTTGTTTATCTTTCCAGGCAGCGTATCCCATAACATTCCTCTTTTCGCATCTCCCCTATCCGTGTCCAATATTCAAGGTAAGCTGCAGCCGCTCACAGCGCAACAGACCTTGAGAATCAGGCAAATCAACGATCTTCAGCTTTCTCCGGACGGTCGGCACCTCGCTATGGTTGTCTTGGAGCCTGTAGAAGAAGCTTCTCGCAAAAGCAGTATCTGGATTTATGATCGAGAGCTTAAAAGCCTGACCCGGTTTACGTTTTCGGAAAAAACGGACCGTCATCCGCGCTGGTCGCCGGGCGGCAAAGATATCGCCTTTCTATCGGACAGGATGGAGAAAATGCAGATATTCCGAATCGCAGTGAACGGAGGCGAGTCCGAGGCTTTGACCGATTCCAAAACCAACATAGCATCCTTCGAGTGGGCTCCTGACGGAATAAGACTAGCCTATATGGCTCCCGAGCCTAAAACCGAAGAACAGGAAAAAAAGCAAAAGGACAAAGATGACGTCCGGGTTGTGGATCTCGACGATGTTCCGTCCAGGTTGTGGCTCTTGAATACCGAATCCAAAGAAATTACCCAACTTACAACTGGGGATTGGCAGGTTTCTTCTTACTCCTGGAAGCCTGGCGGCGACCGTTTGATCGTCAGTGCTACGGATAAAAAAACACCTGAACTTTTGACCGATCGTCTGTATGCCATCCGTATTAGCGACGGGGCCATTGAAGAAATCGCCGGCCCTGTTCAGCCGTTCGCTGAAATCAAGATTTCTCCCGATGGAAAGAACCTGGCGTACTTGGGAACACGCCATGACGGGCCTATTCCGCATGATCTTTATTTAATGTCGCTGAATGGAGGGAAAGCTGTGAATCTTACCGGATCCTCTATCGACAGGCCCATCGGGTCGTATTCTTGGTTGCGAAATGACAAAATCCTGGCACAGGCAGTAGAAGGATTCACGACTTGTCTTTATACTCTCGATTTAAAAGGCCAGGTAGAAAAACATGACCCTTATCCTGTGCCTGCTTCGGGCACATTTGTGGCAAACCGGGATCTTATCGCTTTCGTCGGACAGAACGCTACACAGATGCCCGAGGTCTGGGTATCAGGGATTCCGGGAAAGGCGGAAAAAATATCCTATTTTAACTCGGAATGGGATGCGATTCACGTCATCGAACCCGAGATCGTCAGATATCCGAGTTTCGACTGTCGGAGTATTGAGGCCGGGATGCTGTTACCTGAAGGATTTATGGCAGGAGTGCGTGTCCCCCTCATTGTGTTGGTTCACGGCGGCCCTTCGGGGCGATGGTCGGATAGTTTTCAATCCTGGGGACAGCTTCTTGCACAGAGCGGGTTTGCTGTACTCTACCCCAATGTCCGAGGATCCATAGGATACGGACATGACTTTCTGACAGCTAACAGGAAGGACTGGGGTGGAGGCGACTTTAAGGATGTGATGGCAGGAGTGGATTATATGGTCGCCGAAGGAATAGCTGATCCTGACCGCCTGGGCATCGGCGGCTGGTCTTACGGTGGGTATATGGCAGCCTGGGCTGTGACCCAAACGGACCGTTTCAAGGCGTCAGTTTCCGGCGCCCCCATGACGGATCTGGCCAGCGAGTACGGCACGGAAATGGCATCCATAAACGCCTATGATACCTGGTTCATGGGGAATCCTTACGAGAATCTCGAGTTGTTTCAGGAAAGATCACCCGTAGCGCACGTAAAACATGTTAAAACGCCAACCCTTTTGCTAACGGGGGAAAATGATGTTACGGATCCCATCGGCCAGTGCCAGCAGTTTTATCGCGGCTTAAGGCGTTATGGAGTCGATACGGAATTTGTCGTATATCCAAGAGAAGGACACGGAATTCGTGAGGAAAAGCACCAGATAGACCTCTTGAGCCGTGTCATCTCCTGGTTCGAGAAATATGTGAAAAAGAAATAAAAAATCGTTATCCCGTGATGAACGATTCTTGTTCGTTGAAGCAGACCCCGAAATTTTCGAGCTCATCGAGGACCGGTTCATAAATTTCCCGGTCGAGTGGGAGCCGGACACCTGTAAGACCGATCTGTCCTGTCAGAAGGCGTTTTGCAGCTATGGCTACGGGCAGTCCGACAGTCATGGACATGGCTGTGTGCTCGGATCCGGTTCCTTTGACGACAAGTGTCGAAAGAATCCTCTTTTGAATATCGTCGATCTCGAATTCGAATTTGTGGAGCATGACGATCATGTCCTTCTCTTCCGAGGCCAGCTTCCACTTGGGTTCGATCAAGTTTTGGAGGATTTGAGCCGGAGTCGCAATTTTTAATGCGATCGGTTTACGTTCGAATATCCCCGACCACTTAAGCTTCTGCATGACTTCCGAATCTTCTTCGAGGGCAAGGTACTTTGCCAGCTTCGTTTCGACAGACATGTTTTTGACATAGGGAAGGTAGCTGTCCACGAATTCGCGGTAAGACATATTTTCAGAGTTTTCTACGATATAACTGTCATCTGTCAATCCGAGCTGAACGAAGACATCCCAAGCTTTGGAATATCCGGGCCTCCTCAATGTTCCGCGAAAAAGAGTTTGAACGTCTTCGAGCCCGTAAAGGTCCTGGTATTTCATGGAATCTCGGTTCGGGTAGATCTCGAACTCCCCTACTCCGGGGATCGCGACCGTTTCCGTGCGGTTGAACAACCGGTGGTAAGGGATGTATTTGATCCTGCCGTTGTGAAGAAACTTCGAAATGCCCTGGCCGGCTACGACGACATTCCGTGGATTCCAGGTGAATTTGTAGTTCCAAGGATTGTTGTCGTTTTCGGGAGCGACAAGGCCCCCTGTGGCCGATTCGAAGGCAAGGATTTTTCCTCCGAGAGACTTGATCCGGTCGATTACCCGGATAGCCGACATGTGATCGATGCCCGGATCGACGCCCAGTTCATTGAGCAGGAGCACTCCATTCTTTCTGGCTTCTCCATCCAGTTTTAACATTTCTTTGGAGGCGTACGAGGCCGTAAGCATGTGCCTGCCGAGTTTCACGCAATCTCGGGCTACAGGCAGGTGCATAGAGGAAGGCAGCATAGAGATGACGGCGTCCGCTCCCTCGATGAGAGAGGTGCGTTGTTTTTTATTGTAGAAATCGAAACAAACCGCTTTTCCGTTGGGATGGTTGTTGATTTTTTTGTGTGCCAGTTCTTGGGAAAGATCACCGAGAATGACCTGCCAGGCCCGTTCTTGAGCCTGATCGAGCAGGTACTTGATCAAAGTGGATGACGATAGGCCGGCGCCAAGAACAAGTATTGTTTTCACAGAGTTACCTTTCTTTCCGATTCACTTTTGGTTTGTACGAGATATCGTTATTTTGAAGCATATATTATACATGAGTTGCATGCTATAAGAAAGATAAATGGGGGAAGGTTATGATAGCAACGCGATAGTGCTCCAGCAAAGAGGAGGGTATGGAATTCGATAGAATAACCATGATAACAATTGACAGAGAATTATCCGGGATTTATCATTAAATACAAAAAGTAGACTGTTCTTGTGGGGGGGAACGGAGTGAAAAACTCAGAAATCTTAGAGTCCTGGAAAGAAATAGCCGACTATCTGGAGAGATCGGAAAGGACCTGTCGCCGTTTCGAGCTTAATCTTGGTCTTCCTATACATCGACTCGAGGACTCTCCCAGGGCCAGGGTTTTTGCCTACAAAGATGAAATCGAACACTGGTTAAACGATACACTCAAAGG
>JAFGNQ010000154.1 GCA_016926925.1 Candidatus Aminicenantota bacterium | reverse complement strand
CATAAAAAACCTCATGCTTTTCAGGTTATTGAAGGAAAAGAGAGAGACGTCAAAGCGGAATTTCAAGAAATCAGCGCAAATACATTCGGCTTTTCTCTTGGCCAATACAATTCTCAGCATAACCTTATCATCGACCCGCTCGTTTTCGTCTATTCCACCTTTCTGGGAGGCTCAGAACTCGAAGAAGGGCATGACATCGATACCGATGCCAATGGAAGGCCCTACATCACCGGAGACAGTGCGTCCAGCAATTTTCCGACCACGGTAGGAGCCTATGATCCCACCCTAAACGGAGGAACCGACGTCTTTGTGACAAAGTTCAATACTACCGGAACTGATTTGCTCTATTCCACATTCATCGGTGGCCTGGGCGAAGACAGGGGTTTCGGGATCTATGTTGAACCTGAGGGCTTCGCCTATATTGCCGGTTCGACCCGGTCCGGGGATTTCCCAACCACGGCCGGCGCTTATAACAGGGTCATCAATGGTGGAAGCGATGCCTTCATCGCCAAGCTGAACAAAGCCGGATCGGAACTGATGCTGTCCACATTTATCGGAGGATTCGGTGATGACAGCGGCTACGGGATCACTCTCGATACGGAAGGTGCAATCTATATCACAGGCGCCACCGAATCCACCGACTTTCCGACAACCCCCGGTGCCGACGACAGAATCTTCGGAGGACAGACGGATGCCTTCGTGGTAAAAACGGACAGCGCGGCCTCCGAGCTCATCTACGCAACCTATGTCGGCGACGTCGAGATTGAAGAATGTTTCGATATCATCACGGATAGCACTGGCGCCGCCTACATCACAGGGTTTACAGATCCCGGCACAAATGCCGATTCCGACGTCCTGGCCGTCAAGATGAACCGCAAGGGAGCGGCCCAGGCCTACTCGTTCGTCTTCGGCGGATCCGATGACGAGAGCGGCCGGGGAATAACTGTGGACGACACCGGTGCCGCCTATATTGTCGGATGGACGGAGTCGGCAAACTTTCCCACGACACCTGAAGCCTTTGACAGAACACAAAACGGCCATACGGATGCCTTTGTATCCAAGCTGAAGCCCGCAGGCTCCGGATTTATATACTCGACCTACCTCGGTGGCGATTGTTGGGACTACGGCGAAGATATCGACCTCTACGAGAACTTATCCGCCATCGTAACAGGCTACACGACGGCAAGCAGTTTCCCGGTTACCCCCAATGCGTTTGATACGACTCACAATGGAAAACTCGATGCCTTTGTCACAAAATTCAATCCCTCCGGTTCAGGCCTTGAATATTCGACTTTTCTCGGCGGGGCGGAGAGTGACCTCGGCATGGGAATTGCTGTCGACACGAAAGAAATCGCCCATGTGGCAGGCACCACTTCCTCCTCGGATTTCCCAGCTACACCCGATGCGTATGATAGAAAAATCGGCCTGATCAGCGATGCCTTCTATGCGAAGTTTGCCCTCGTTTGGCCTATCTCCATAGCGATAACCCACCCATCAAGCGGAACCGGAGTAGCGGGGATTATTCCCGTCAATACGGAGGTGGTCGCAACAGGCACGGTTGCGGATGTCCAGTTTTACTTAGATAGTGCGCATTATCATACCGACTACGATGCTCCCTACGGCTTTAGCTGGGATACAGCCGTCCTATCGAACGGTCAGCACAGGATAAGAGCTTGGGCCACAGATTCGGACGGGTATGGAGCCTTCCATGAATCATCCGTCTATGTGTTGAACGGGACAATGGATCTTCAGGTCGAAAGAGGCGTGTACGAGACATGGCTCTTTAAAAAACCCTATGCAGAACTGATCTTGACTGTGATCTCTTCGCAAACTCAGGCAGGTGCGGACTGGTACGCATTCTTTAGAAAAGCAGAGGGTGAGGACTTTGTCCAATTAAGGGCTTTTCAAAGGAATGATCTCCAGGGCAATACCCTCACCTTCAAGGATATGCCCTTAGACGCGGATAAAGCCTACACATACTACGTTGTCGCTGTAGCCGAGGGAGGAGAGATCATGGGGATCTCACCGGAAGTAACGAAATAAGGGAACCATTGAGGAGAAAAGCACTATGAGAAAAGCAATCAAAGTCATCGTTGTTGGCTCAATTTTTTCGCTTGTTTTAACGGCAAATGCCCAGGCTTACATCCACTTTTTAAACCTGGCTGCCAGAGCTAGCTATTTCATCCACAGGGATCCCAATTTCAAGGACGTCTATGGAAGTGGAAATTTCTCTTTCGAATCAAAAGTTTCCTTGAGAGTTTTGGATGGGCTTCATATTGCAGGAGGGGTGGGTTTTCTCAAAACGAAAGGAACCATCCCGGGCACGGATTTCGACGCAGAAGCCAACCAGAGGATGATCTCGGCGGGACTGGAATATGTCTTTGAGCTTTCCTACACATGGGAATTGAGGCTCGGGGCAGATGTCCTGTTCGTGAATTACGAAGAGAGTGCTTTCGGAGAGAAGATTGAAAACAACGGTTTAGCCTACCGCGCGGAGGGCGGGATACTGTACCGTCTCAGTCATGACATATATCTAGAAGCCTTTACGGCCTATTCATTCGGCGACGATGATATCGACGGAGTCTCGATCAATCTGGGCGGGTTTCAGGCCGGCATAGGCATAGCCTTCCGTCTCTGAATAAAAAAAATGGCGGCACGCCGTGCCGCCATCTGAATCTATTTACCTATTCGTTAAGAGGTTAAGCTTGTCTTATAACCGTTTGTCCCAGGATTTTATTTAAACGGTGAGATGGGTTCGCACTCCTCTTTCAACTTGGGAATATCAAACACCACTCCAGAAGTCCCAGCCATTGTATCGGCTGCGCCAAAAACAACGGTACCGACAGTCGATGCCGCCGTAGCCCCCAGCGCTAAGAACAGCGGCAGTATTCCATCTCCTTTGGCGATATAGATGGCATCTCCCGGCATTGCATTTTTTCTCAGTTTCAGATATCCGACTTGACCCTCAGAAAGAAGTCTGACTTCTTTTTCTTTTTCAGATGCGATCTCGTCGACTTTCATGTCAAAATCCGTTTTTTCACCTTTGATTTTCACCAGATCTTTCCGGCGCAGCATGCCTTTTTCAACATATACTTCGGCCATATTATTTTTCTCGTAAAAAGCAAGAACTCTTCCGACATAATGGGCATCCTTGACTTCTGCGGGCGGTGGGAATGATTTCGGTGGAGAAGTGGCCT
>JAFGNQ010000153.1 GCA_016926925.1 Candidatus Aminicenantota bacterium | reverse complement strand
AGCGTTGAAGGCACATGATAAATGGAAAGAAAATCGAAAGTAGCCACAGTCGAAGAGGCGATCCAAGCCGTAAAATCAGGCAAACTGATCGTCATCGTTGATGACGAGGATAGAGAAAATGAAGGCGACCTTATGGTGGCCGCCGAGAAAATCACACCGGATATCATCAATTTTATGGCCAAGTACGGAAGGGGCCTGATCTGCCTTCCTTTAACGGACGAGAGGCTTCGGGAATTGGACCTGCCTTTGATGGTCAGCGATAATACGGCCCGATTCCAAACAGCTTTCACTGTATCCATAGATGCCAAAGAGGGCGTGTCGACGGGGATTTCTGCCTACGACCGAGCGCACACAATAAACGTCGCCATCGATCCCAAGACCACTCCGAAGGACCTGGCGAGGCCGGGACATATATTCCCCTTGAGAGCTCTGAGCGGAGGCGTTCTCGAACGAGCGGGACAGACTGAGGCGGCCGTGGATATCACGCGCATGGCGGGCCTCAAACCTGCGGGAGTCATTTGCGAAATCATGAACGAAGACGGGACCATGGCGCGCATGTCCCATCTGGAAAAATTCAGTCAGACTTTCGACATCCCGATCCTCACCATCGCCGATCTGATCAAGTACAGGATGAGGACTGAAACACTCGTCAACAAGATCGAAGAAGCGGATTTGCCGACAAATTACGGCCATTTTAAAATCATGGTCTTTCAGGACGCCATCCATAAAGAACATCACCTCGCATTGGTTAAAGGAGACCTCGATCGGAACGAACCGACCCTTGTCAGAGCTCATTCTCAGTGCCTGACAGGAGATACATTCGGATCCGCACGATGCGATTGCGGTGCCCAGCTGCATCAAGCGATGAAACTCATCGACGAAGCAGGCAAGGGCGTCATCCTCTACATCCTCAACCACGAAGGCAGGGGTATCGGTCTTATCAATAAAATCAAAGCCTACGCCCTCCAGGATAATGGCGCGGACACGGTCGAAGCCAATCAAGAACTCGGTTTTAAGCCGGACCACAGGGATTACGGAATCGGCGCACAAATCCTGGTCGCCCTAGGGGTGAACAAACTGCGCCTCATCACCAACAATCCCCGAAAATACATCGGCCTGGCCGGTTACGGGTTGGAGATCGTCGAGCGCGTCCCCATCGAGATCCCCCCATGCAAAGACAACCGCAGATACCTGAAGACGAAAAAAGAAAAGATGGGTCACATCCTCGACTTAGTCTAGACCTAATCCTTTCCGGACCGATCACCTTAAAAAACGCTCCTTAATCGCTGTTTCTGAGCCCCTTAGTCACAACAGACTTTTTTTAAAAATATCCAACCAAGGGGTGTGCTTGGGCTTCAACGTTGAAGCATTTTCGTTTGCTTGACTCATTGCAGACAATTCGATTGAATTTTGGTATTATTGTAGACCTTCATCTTAAACGGGAAGAAGCTTGACAAGCACAAAGCCAGAGCCGGACAGGGAAAGGCGTCACTACATGTCCGCCCTGCGAAAAATCCAATCCGTAAAAGAGAAGTCCAAGAGGTTGAAGCTGATCAGGATCCTGACATCCATCAAGGAATCCTGGGCCAGCGAGGTTTTGCTCGATTCCTTGGAAGACAGAAATGAAGAGGTCCGGGACATCATCATTCAAGAGTTGGGCAAAAGAAAAAGTTTGGAGCTTGAGCTGGTCTGCCGGAAATTGTCTCATCCCCTGTGGTATGTTAAAAGCTCAGCCGTGAAGATTTTAGGATACCAAAAAAATCCAACCGGTCTGGTCCATATCGAAGAGCTGCTTGAAGAGCCGAATGTGGAGGTCCGAAGAGCTGTTGCTCACGCCTTGGGAGAAATCGGGGGAAAGCAGGCTTTGGCCCTCCTTCTGAAACTTACAAAAGACAAAAATCAATTTGTGAGGGCATCCGTGGAAGCGGCAATCCAACAGGTAAGCAAGCTACGGATATCCTGATGGGAATTATTCATATAAAATGTCGATATTTTCAATAACAAATTCGGTATCAGCACTCGGAAAGTCTTTGCGAGTCCAGCACAAAGGTGACAGGGCCGTCGTTAACAATAGCGACCTCCATTACGGCAGCGAATTCACCGATTTCAACAGGAATTCCCTTCTCTCGAATTTGTGTGACGAAATAATCGAAAAGCTTGCGTGCAGGACCGGGAAGCTCTGCTTTGTCAAAAGAGGGACGCCTGCCTTTTTTTAAGGAGGCGGCCAAGGTAAATTGCGACACCGCCAGCATTTCCCCCCCGATGTCGCCCAAGGAAAGGTTCATTTTGTCCTGGTCGTCCCCGAAAATCCGGAATTCGGCAATTTTTTTGGCTAAAAAGCGCGCATCGTCCTCCGAATCTCCTTTTTCAATCCCGACAAGGACACAGAGGCCCCGGTTTATCGCCCCTACGGTTTTCCCTTTCACGGTGACCGAGGCCCTTTTGACCCGCTGCACAACAACTTTCATGCGGCGTTACTCCTTCAATATTTTGTCTCTGGAAAAGCTGTCTTTGAGACGTCTCAAGTCCTCATGATTGAAGAACAGGTTCACTCCCAGATAGATAAGAGCACCTGTCAAGATGGCTGTGAGCAGCACCCCAACCTGTTTAATAAAGGCCAGGCCTTCAAAGGCAAACATACCGAAGAACAATTTCACGAGAATACCCATCACAAAAGCGGTAAAGGTACAACGAATAAAAAAAACCATCATGCCTTTTTTGGGGATTTTGCCGATCTTCTTTTCCAGTAGAAGGAAGAGGAGGATGAAGTTGAGTACCGATGAGAGGGATAAAGCCAAGGCAATTCCCCCGACGCGCAGAGAGCGCATCAAAACAAAAGAAAGGGCTATGTAGCTGATCATCACAAAAAAGGCGACAATCATGGGCGTTTTGGTATCTTTAAGCGAATAAAATGCAGGGGCCAGTATTTTTACGCCGGAAATGAAGGGAAGGCCGAAGGCAAAAAAGAACAGACAAGAGGCACTCATTGCCGTAGATTGAGTATTGAATACGCCGCGCTGGAACAGCACTTGGATTATGGGTCGGCTCAGGATCAACAGACCCGCTGCCGCCGGTAAGGTCACAAAAAATATCAACTTGAAGGAAAAATCGAGTGTTTTTTTTATCCCCTCTATATCCTTATGTGCGGCAAACTCTGAAAAAGAGGGCAAGAGGGCTATGGAGAGTGCAATCGAAAAGACGCCCAGAGTCAACTCCTCGACCCTAGACGCATAATAGAGCGAGGAAACACTTCCCTCTTCCAAAACCGAAGCGATCATCCGGCTGATGGCGAAATTGATCTGTGATATGCCCACACCGAAAACCCCCGGGATCATAAGCTGTCCGACTTTACGAACAGCAGGATGGCGGAAGTTCAATCCGGGCTTGAACCTCATGCCTCTCTTCCAGAGGAATGGAATCTGGAAACCGAGTTGGAAGACTCCCCCGACTACAACGCCAACGGCGAATACGAAAGCGGGCTCCTCCGATTGGGCCGCGAACAGTACTGCGGCCACGATGATGGCCAGGTTAAAGAGAACAGGCGTAAAGGCGGGAACAAAGAATTTTCGGAAGGAATTCAAGACGGCCATAGCGAGCGCCGCCAAACTTACCAGAAAAATATAGGGGAACATTATTCTCGTCAAGGCAGCGGTTAATCCGGCCTTCCCGACAACGTCCGCGAAGCCGGGTGCTATGAGCCTGACGAGGATGGGTGACAGAATGATCCCTAGAACAGCGAGCAAGGCCATGATAAGCGTCATATCGAAAAAGAAAACGTTGGCAAACTGCCATAGTTTTTCTTTCGTCTCTTTCGCTTTAATTTCCGTGAAAACGGGAATAAAGGCCGCCGTCAAGGCCCCCTCTCCAGTCAATCGCCGCAGCAGATTGGGAATAACATAAGCGATAGTGAACGCGTCGGCACTGCCGCTCGTACCGAGATAATTAGCCTGAAGCATATCTCTCACGTAACCGAGAATCCGGCTGAGAAGAGTTGGTGCGGATACGGCGGCAGTCGACCGCAGAAGCTTGTGATGAGGGGCATCTTGACTCATCGGCGGTACAAGAATATCAGAAGTGAGTAACAAAATCCATGCATTCCCCTTCACTTTCCAGGAGCTGAAATGGCTTTCTGTCATTCCACAAGCATCCTGCTATCCGCTAAGGAGTATCGCTGGAAAAAGGGACACGAGTCACCTTTCTATTGGGCCGCACAGTGTAACGAGCTCAAGAGACAAGGAAAGCATCCGTTCGATCACAGCACGGATCGCCGGACAGATAGCTGGCATGAGTTACAGTTCGTTTGAGTCTGATGGAGAAGGTGGAGGGGCCTTCGACGAAAATAAATCGTGCCTCGACTCCAAAGGAGCCGGGCCTTGGGCATCACAGAAATCGAACCTCTCCGGAGTTGACAGAAAGGCCGCAATATTTTATCATACACCCTACTTGCAGGAGAAAGACATGGCTCATCACAAATCAGCACTAAAACAGTGGAGACGTAATCTTCAGCGTAACGCAATCAACAAAAAGACCAAATCCGGTCTTCGATCCCAGATAAAAAAATTACGAACAGCTATCGATAATAAGAACGGCGAAGAGGCTCAAAAACTGCTTCCGCAGACATTTTCCACAATCGATCGCTCGGTGAAAAAAGGCGCCATCCACGAAAATACCGGAAACCGATATAAATCACGACTAAGTCGTCAAGTCGAATTGATAACTTCAGCAACATCCAAATAATTCCAGCTTCGGCAAACAATCCCTTCACCCCTGACCGGAAACAAACGAGATTTTCATCACAGGCAGGATTGTCCGTGAATGCAGAAGCTTTATGTTTCCCGGAACACATTAAGAATAATGGGTTGATTTCACCGATGCCCGGCGGTTTCCTTTTCTGAGTCGGCAATAATTCCAAAGAAATCCCTCAAGCAGAGTTTGGAGTGAAAGACTCGACGTTTTGAATTTCAGGTCGATATTTTGCAGTTCATCCAGAAGACAGTCCAGCTCTTGACGATTCGTTCCTT
>JAFGNQ010000152.1 GCA_016926925.1 Candidatus Aminicenantota bacterium | reverse complement strand
TATCGGCGCAGGTCCGGTAGGAAGCATCATGGCCGCCTGTCTCGCCCGCAACGGTGAAGAGGTTTATCTCATCGATATCAGGGAGGACCTGATCACGGCCGTCGAAAAAAAAGGCATCACCTTGACAGGAGCGGGCAAAAATTTTTCCGCCCGGGTCAAGGGAACGGGACTATTTGCCGCCAGCCTCGACCGCTTCCACGTCGACCTTATTTTTATCGCCGTTAAATCCAACTACATGGAAGCGCTGCTCGAAGAGATCAAACTGTTCTACAGAATCGGACAAAAATTTCTGATCATTCAAAACGGAATCGACAACGAGGACCAGGCTGCCAATAAATTCGGTGTGGAAAACGTGATGCGGTTCGTCATCAACTACGCCGGAATGATTGCCGAGCCCGGAATCGTCAAGGTATCCTTTTTCAATCCGCCGAACTACATCGGGGTCCTCACACCCAAGAACGAGACGATTGCGAAAGAGTTGGCCGAAGCTCTCAGCAGCGCCGGACTGCAAACCGAATATGTCCCCGAAATCAAAAAATATGAGTGGAAAAAAACCATTCTCAACGCCGCCCTCATGCCGGTTTGCGCCGCAACCGGGTTGACGATGAAGGAGGCCATGGGACTCGAGGAAACGCGTTTTCTCTGCGAGCAAATCCTGGCGGAGAGCATTCGTGTCGCCAAAGAGGTGGGCTTCGACTACGGCGAGAATTTTTTCGAAACCGCGCTTTCCTACCTTGCCAAAGCGGGCCACCACAAACCCTCCACATCCCTGGACATGGAAGCTGGAAATCCCATTGAATACATCTTTCAACCCATCATCGACTATGGAAAGAGGAAGCGCATCCCCACTCCCTATCTCGAATCACTGACCAAAGTTATGCGGTCGCTCGAGCATAAGAAACGAGAAATCAAACTTCAGGACCTGGATCATTCATAAAAAATGTCTATATTTATTATCAAAAAGGCAGTGATCGTTAAATGAGTGAAATCAGAGACTATCCCAACTGCTTTGTCTGCGGGGAGAAAAACGAGATTGGGTTGAAAATAAAATTCACCATGTCCGGCGGTGCGGCTAAGGCCGAATACACTCCGGCACGTGCATTCGAGGGCTACAAAGATGTCCTCCACGGCGGGATCATTTCCACACTTCTGGACGAGGTGATGATTTACGCCGTCTTTTCAAACGGGCATCTCGCCGTCACTTCACAGATGGAGGTAAAGTTCAAAATGCCGGCCAAAATCGGACAAAGGCTCCGTCTTGAAGGACGCATAAAGGATGACCGAGGCCGACTGATTTTCACAGAGGGCAAGATCCTGAACCAGGACGGCGGCATCGTTGCCACGGCAACCGGAAAATATTACAAAGCCGAAGGCACATTCAAAAAACAGCTCGAACAAAACCTCGGATTGACCGATCCCTAATCGCAATCTAATCGGGGGACATCATACTTAATTCTCATCCTTTCTGCGATTTTGCCATTCAAGCAGTTATAAAATAGAGTTAATTAAGTATGATGTCCCTTGAATTCCTAAAAAACATCAAGATCGATTGACATGTTTTTTTTCACTGGTATATGCTATGGGTCAATACATGACATTGATCAACACCTGAAAAAGCGGAGGGAAAAATGGTCAAAAAGGATTTGAGTCTGTTCCGGAAAATCCTCGTAATTTTATTTATCGCATTCAGCCTGACCGCTGCCGGATGCAAGCAGTCCCGGGACGTCATCGGTTCTCAAGACGTCATAGAGCCTCAAAGTAAGTACGGGGAAGTTGCGGAAAGACTGGAGAAAATCATCCGGCACGAAATGGAGGTTAAGGAACTCCCCGCTTTTTCGATTGCACTTGTCGACGATCAGGAAATCGTCTGGGCGAGGGGTTTCGGCATGGCTGATCCGGACGTACAATCACCTGCCTCCGCAGAGACCGTTTATCGCATCGGGTCGGTGTCCAAGCTCTTCACGGATATCGGAATCATGCAGCTCGTAGAAAAAGGGGAACTGGACCTGGACGCTCCTGTTACCGATTATCTCCCGGAATTCCAGCCCGAAAATCCCTTTGACAAACCTATCACGCTAAGGCAGCTCACATCCCACCGGTCGGGTCTCGTACGTGAACCGCCTGTTGGGAACTACTTCGATGATACAGGCCCTTCGCTTTCCGACACCATCGCCAGTCTGAACACGACCAAGCTCGTCTACGAACCGGAAACACATACCAAATATTCCAACGCAGGGATCGCCGTGGTCGGGTATGTGCTCGAGAAAACACAGGGGGAGCCCTTTGCCAAGTATTTGAAACAGGCAGTGCTCCTGCCGACCGGGATGGAGCACAGCTCCTTCGAACCGGAAGAACCCATCATGGACAAACTGGCCAAAGCTTACATGTGGACACTCGACGGCAGAGTATTCCGAGCGCCGACTTTCGAGTTGGGCATGGCACCGTGCGGGTGTATGTATTCGACGGTGCTCGATCTCAGCCTGTTCCTGAGCACGCTCTTCAACGGCGGTCAAGGAACCAATGGCAGAATGCTCCTTCCGGAAACTCTCGAACAGATGTGGACGCCCCAATACGCCAAGCCCGATGCTAAAGAAGGCTACGGTATAGGATTCGGCATATCCGAACTCGACGGTCACAGAAAAATAGGCCATGGCGGGGCCATCTACGGCTTCGCCACCCAGCTTTTCGGACTGACGGACATCAACTTGGGTGTGGCGGCCGTATCGACTCTGGACGCTACCAACTCTGTCGTCACCAGGATCGCCGACCATGCACTCAAACTCATGCTTGCCGTCAAAAACAATGCATCCCTTCCCGACTTGATGCTCAGCAACCCGGTCGAACCCGAAACGGCCGATAAGCTCCAGAGCCGATGGGTCAGCGGAGAGCGTGAATTCGACCTGATCGTTCGCGGCAGCAGGCTCTATATCAGTGGTCCGGGATTTGCAGAAGTCAGATCGCTCGGCGACACCCTAATCGTCGACGGGCGGCTCACTTACGGAACTCAGATAGAGGTCAGGGACGATCATCTGATCATGAACGGAAACACCTACGCGAAAACTGCACCCCCTGAACCGGAACCCGTTCCGGAAAAATGGCAAGGATTGATCGGCGAGTACGGTTGGGATCACAACATTCTCTTCATCACGGTAAAAGACGGAAAACTCCAGGCGCTTATCGAATGGTTTTTTTCGTATCCTCTCGAGGAAATTTCAGCAGATGTCTATGCCTTCCCCAACTACGGGCTCTACCACGGCGAGAAACTGATCTTCCGACGGGATGCCGAAGGCAAGGCAGCGGAAGTCGAGGCGGCCAGCGTGCTTTTCAAGCGCCGGATTGCGAAATAGCAGGGGAAATACATATCAAGGAAGCAACCCCTTTTTTTATCCTTAAAAATATGAGGAACAATGGCAGGCCGTAGCAAGCAATTCAAAGTCATCGATTTCCACATCCACATCGGACTCAAGGAACACTGGCACGACTGGGTCAACGAATACCAGGAGTTCACCCAATCGGATTTCTATAAATTCTATGATGAACTGATCGTGCCCGCAAATTTCGCCGACTACCTCCAAAGCCGCGGCATCGAAAGAGCCGTCATCCTGCCCGAGATGAATCCGGATGTGACGGGCATGGTCCCCAACGAGTATGTCCTGGAGTTTTGCTCGGGCCGGGACATCTTCATCCCCTTCTGCACGATCAATCCGGCTTTGATCAGCCGTCCGAAAGAGGAGATCAAAAAACTTCTCCGTATGGGTGCCAAAGGGATCAAGCTCTACCCTTCCTACAGTCATTTTTACCCCAACGAAAACTACTTTCATCCCATCTATGAGATCGCCCAGGAGAGGAAGATTCCGGTTCTCGTCCACACAGGTTCTTCTGTGTTCAAAGGAGCCAAAATCAAGTATTCCGATCCCATTCATCTCGATGACGTGGCCGCCGATTTTCCCAATCTGAGCATCGTTATGGCCCACAGCGGCAGAGGCATCTGGTACGACAAAGCTTTCTTCCTTTCCCGAATGCACCCCAATCTCTTCATGGAGATTTCGGGCCTCCCCCCAAAAAACCTGTTCAAGTATTTTCCGGATTTCGAGAGAAACATCGATAAAATCGTCTACGGTTCCGATTGGCCGGGCATCAAGTCCTTATCTGACAACATCGAATCTATTAAAAAGCTACCCCTTTCCTCTGAGTCGATAAAAAAAATCTTTCATGACAATGCAGCCCGGATACTGCGGCTATCAGAGACTTAAAGCAGGAGGAAGCAATGACGCTGTATGCATTTGAAGAGCGCAAGCCGAAAATCAGAAACGGAGCCTTTATCGCGGAATCGGCCCTCGTCATAGGAGACGTGCGCATAGATGAAGATGCCTATATCGGCCATGGAGTCATTCTTCGCGGTGACTACGGAACGATCATCGTCGGCAAAGGTACGGCAGTCGAAGAAGGAACGGTCGTACACGCACGACCGGATGACAGGACCGTAATCGGCAATCATGTAACGGTCGGACATGGGGCCATGATCCACAATGCATGCATCAAAGACTATGCCGTGATCGGTATGAGAGCAACCATCAGTGATTACAGTGTCGTGGGCGAATGGGCCATCATCGGCGAGATGGGCCTTGTCAAGAGCAAGCAGGTCATTCCGGACGGCGTCGTCGCTGTCGGAGTGCCTGTCCGAGTGATCGGCGATGTCTCGCAAGAACAGAAAGATTTCTGGAGTTATGGAAAGCGCCTCTATGTGGCCATGGCCGGAAAATACAACACTCCGGGCATCTTCAAAAAAATCGATGAAGAAAAAACCACGGACTAGTGCAAAGCTTTACGGTCTAATCACCAAGACGGGATCGGCCAAGATCTATAAATACAAACTTCGTGAGAAGTATGTACCAAAATGAGGTCAATATGGATGTCATTAAAGCCGTGGCTGATGAAATCGGCAAAGCACGCTATATCGTGGCTTTCACCGGTGCCGGCATTTCATCCGAGAGCGGCATTCCCACCTACCGGGGAGAAGGCGGGCTCTGGACCAAATACGACCCGAACCGCTATGCCAACATCCACTATTTTCTGGAAGATCCGTCTTACTACTGGAGTTTCTTCCGGGATGTGCGTTATCCCATGCTGAAAGAAGTGACTCCGAACAGGGCCCATCTTGCCCTGGCTGAGATCGAGACCGCGGGCAAACTGCAATCCGTAATCACACAGAACATCGACGGGCTGCACCAGGAGGCAGGATCCTCGACCGTAATCGAGCTGCACGGAACCACGCGCACTATATATTGCCTGGAATGCAGTTCCAGATACACAATGGAGGACATCTTCCCCCGGCTTAAAGTGCAGGTTCCGCCTCAGTGCCCAAAATGCGGCGGACTGCTGAGGCCGGACGTGGTTTTTTTCGGGGAATCGCTGGATTCCGAGACTCTCGACCTTGCCTATAGGGAAGTCGGAAAATGTGATATGCTCATCGTTGTCGGAAGCTCTCTCGTCGTCTACCCGGCCGCAGACATCCCAGTCCGGGCAAAACGGAAGGACGCTGTTTTAGTGATCATCAATAAGGACTCCACACCGATGGACGACCTGGCAGACCATGTCATCAACGAACGTGCCGGAGACGTGCTCCCGCAAATCGTCCGGAACTTGAAAAACTCCGGTGACTGAGCGGGAACTGTTTTCGCTCCTTAATCTTGGCTTGGGTTCGGTTCCAACTCAGCTTGTCTTGCAGATCTCTTCTTGAAAGCCAGGAAAACAGGAATCCCGGCCAGCACAGTCAATACAGCGATAGACGATTCGACGGGCCGCTCGAAGAATCCCAGGGACAGAATCATCAAGCCGGTCACAAGATAGAAGAGCGGCACATAGGGAAAACCCGGAAGTTTGAAGACGCTTTTCTTTTCCCGCCTGAGCTTGAATACACCGAAAACGACGAGGAGAGGAAATATTGCCAGGGAAAAACCCATATACGTCAAGATCTGATCGAATGTCCCCAGGAGGACCATGATCCCGGCAATCCCTCCCTGCAGGAGGATAGATTTGGAGGGAACACCGTAACGAGGATGGACTTCCCCTGCAAAGCGGAAAAAATGCCGATCCTTGGCCATGGCATAATAGACCCGCGGTCCCAGGATGATGAAAGCGCTCAGCGATGAAAAGAGGGCGAAGGAGATCAAGACCGACAGGACACTTTCAAAGGAAGATCCGAAAAGGTTGGCGACAGCCAATCCACCGATGGAAATGACACCATTCATTTCAGCCGGAGGCAGTGCATAAATGTATAAGAGGTTCATGGATAAATAGATCAGGATGACGACCCCTGTTCCAAGAATGAGGGAACGAGGCAGGTTTTTGGTCGGATTTTTGATCTCGGAACCGATATAGGCGGCCGCATTCCAGCCGCTGTAAGCGAACATGATCCACATCAGAGAAAGACCGATTGTCTTCCATCCGCCGAAATCAAACCTGAATCCTCCCCCCTGGCCGAGATGACTGATGCTGCCTTTACCGAATGCGAATCCGAGGACGATCAGCCCGACGATCAGGACGACTTTCAGCACGGTCAAAGCATTTTGGACTCGGGCGCCAGCCTCAATGCCCCGCGCATGAATAATCGTGAATGCGAAAATGACAAGAACTGCAAAAAATTTCTTGATGAATACGGCCTCATAGGATGCGGGAAAAATTCCAGGATTCAAGAGCCAAGGGAAGGCTCTCGTCATATATTCGGAAAAGCCGATGGCGGATGCGGCGATGGGTGCGGAGAAACCGCCAAAAAAGGAGACCCAGCCGCTCAAAAAACCCAGGACAGGACGGTAAAGCCGCGATAAAAAGACGTATTCGCCGCCAGCACGGGGGATTGTGGCACCGACCTCTCCGTAGCTCAGCGCACCCGCCAGGGCGATCATCCCCCCCACGATCCAGAGAGCGATCATGATGAGGGGATTCTTGAGATCCCCCATCAGCAGGCCGGAAGTAGTGAATATCCCCGCGCCTATCATGTTGGCAATAACGATGTTCGTCACGGGGAAGAGGCCCAGTTTCCGCTGCAATCCGTTTCCTTCATTATTTGCCATGAAGATTATTCCATCCCATACTTCACATCTGAATGATTCAGCCTGAAAAAGGTTTTTATTAAAATATACAATGACTTTTCCGATAAGTTTCGCTTTTATCCAGTATTTAGAGCATCATATCTGAAACGTCTCAAAATGCAAAGTGCAGGCTCTCAGATTTTAATCCGATTGAAAAATCCGACACAAATTCAGCCCGCATTTCCCTTCTTATACTGTGCAGAGACGAAAATCTCGGCACTTAAAATCCGGATTTAATACTGGAAGTGACCGCCTATGATATTAATAAAACAGCAAAGAAAAAGAGCCCAGATCGCAGTTTTCTTGACATCGGTTGATTCCTATGGTATTTCTTTCAAAACAAATTGGGAAAAATCGGAAAAGGAATGTGTCCCCGGTTTAGAATGAGCTTGTTGAATTTAAAAGGATTTTACACTTTAAGCTTATTTCTCATTTTGCTCTGCATCCCACCTCTCAATGCTAAAGAATCCCAGGCACCGTTACTCCTTCAGCACACTCCTGTCGGGGAATTTTTTCATGGCGACATCCTTTCGATACAAGCGTGGTCTCAAGGCGATGCCGACTGGGTGCGGTTTTCATTCCGGTATGAGGGCGTCACGGAATTCCAAGTCCGCGACATGACCAGGTTGGAGGACGGTTCCTACTCATTCGAGTTCGACACTTCCCAAATCCCGGGCCTGGCATTTGAATATTACATCACAGCTCAAATTCAGGGAAAGGAAATATATCTGCCTCAAAGTGCTCCCGCCGAGGTCTTCACCGTGATCGGCCAAAGTGCCGAGCCTATGCCCGAAATTCCGGAAGAATTCCCCTCTCCGGAGGAGGAGGCCGAGAAATTCAAACTTCCCATGAGCATCAACGGCTCTCTCCAGGCAACCGTGATGGAAAAATCGGATATGGGATCTCAAGGAATGAACAACGCAGGCAATGTCCGTGTCTTTACAAACTATTCCAAGGGGAAAATGGGGGTCGATTTCGACTCGAACATGAACTACTCCAACAGGCCTCTTGAAGGGGACAACAATATTGACCTGTCAAATATGATGCTCTCCGTTTCGGTCGACAACCACAATCTCAGGGCGGGCGATATCGACATCAACGAATCCGAATTTACGATCTACGGCATGGGACGAAGGGGCGTGGATTATGCCTATAATAACCAGAAAGCCTATGTCCACATCTTTGACCTCAACTCCCAGCAGCCCAAAGGCTTCGATGGGTTCGGAATTCCGCGATCGGGAATAAACCTCCTTGGCGGCGCCGTGGGATACAAACTGTTCAACGATGTGCTGTCCATGAAAGCCGTGTATATTGCCGGAAAGGATGACCCCTCAAGAGGTGTGAATGTCGGATCGGCAGATTTTTTTAAAAAAAGAGAAGGGAATGTCGTTTCCGTAATCGAGGAAGCCAACCTGTGGCAAAATCGAGTGAACCTGACAGCAGAATTCGCTCACAGCAACTACGATGAGGACCTCGACGACCAGGCCGGCACGAAGTCCGACAATGCCTGGAAGATCGGCGGGAACTTTAATTACGGCCGCCTCACCTTGGGAGCCAACTACAGCTATGTCGGCGCAGATTTTAACTCCATAGGCTACCAGTATTTCACAAATGACAGAAAAGGGCTCCAGACAAACATCGGGTACAGCTTCGGAAATTTTTCCATCATGGGAGGATACAACTTTTCCCGGGACAACCTCGATAACGATGCGTCCCAGTATACTACGGAGAATCAAGACGGAAATCTGGGGTTCCAGTGGAATATTTCCAGCAAACTTTCCTTCAATGTGGGCTACAGGAGAAGCAAACAGGATACATCCGGAGGGAATAGCGAATGGGAAGCGTTCAACCAAGACAGCCTGGCCAATGAGTTTTCTGGAAATCTGAATGTTTTCCTGAGTCAGTCCGTATCTTTGAATTTTTCCGCCGTCAATTCAAGACTCAGCAGCCAAAACAATCCCGCGGCAGACAGCTCGAACATGACCCTGAACCTGGGGGGCTCGTTCAGAGCCGGACAGACATTTTCCCTTTCACCCTCATTGGGATACTCACAGATGAAAAATCTTTTCACCAACGAGATCACGCACAACTACAACACTTTTTTGATCTCGGAAATCTTCTTTTGGCCGGAAACGTTGTCTACAACCTTATCCGGGTCTTTTTCCCGCATGGATGGCGGAGCAGCGAACAGATCCGACAGTTACAATGTCTCGGGCGACATCAATTTCTACTTGAGCAAAGTGCTCCACCTGGGGAACATGGTGCTTTCCCTAAGAGGACTCTACAACAAAACGGACATGCCCGGATTCTCGAATTCTACATATTCCATTCTAGCGAAGTTTGACTTCGCCTTTTGAAAGAAATGAGAAAAAAACGAATAAGAATCGACAAATATAAGAGAATGTTCAAAACAGCCCTGAGCCTTTCGTTAATCCTTATCTTTGCAGGCCGAATCCATGCCCAAATCGTCTACACCCCTGCCGATCCCAATGTCGAAGAAAAAATCCGTTTTACCGTCAACAGTGCTTCCGGTCCTACTGGAATAATCATATGGAATTTTGGCGATGGAACCTCGGGAAAAGCACTGACTAATACAACCCATATCTACACACGACTGGGGACATTTACCGTCAGCGCGGTAATATTCGACGGCAGTTCTTACACAGCTCAAGTCACTGTGACGGAGCAAAGACAAATTGATTTTGAACCGAAACCTCCTCGGACAGGTGAAGCAATAACGTTCTTTGCTAAGGAATTTCTCGACAATTCCATTCAATGGCATTTCGGCGACGGTACGGTTATCCTGGGGGGCAAAACACAAACGCACGTCTATACGGCTCCCGGGAACTACGTCGTCAAAGCGATCGATTTCGAGGGCAGATCCCGCTTCCCGATTCGAACGACTGTCCGAATCCAGGCATTGATCCCTTCTCTCAAGTTCTCACCGGAGAAACCTCGAGTTCAGGAACAGGTTCATCTGACAGCTGTCGATTTCCTCTCCAATTCCCTCATCCGGTGGGATTTCGGTGACGGAATCATCATCAATGATACCTCACCGCCGGCTATTGCACACAGGTACAACCGTGCGGGCACGTTTCAAGTCAGGGCTTACGATAACGGCGGCCCGACCGTTACGGCAAGCGTCAGCGTTAGAATATATCCCGAAGCCACCCTGACCTTCAAACCGGATGATCCACGGCCTGGAGAGGAGGTCCAATTCAGGGCTAACGATTTCTTCTCCAATTCGCTCATCCGCTGGGATTTCGGTGACGGGACTATCATCAACGACACTTCGCCTCCGCTCATCAGCCACGTCTACGCCCATCCTGGTTCTTACCAGGTGCGCGCCTTCGACAATGGAGGCTCAGTACCGACAGCTTCCGCAATCGTCACCGTATGGCCGGAAAGGATGATCACCGCCACACCGGCCCAGCCGAAAGTGGACGAGAATATTGTTTTTCAGGCGATCAATTTTCGATCCCCAAGCATACGCTGGGATTTCGGTGATGGAACAATCATCGAAGGAGGATCCGCCATCACGCATACCTACACCGGGCCGGGAATTTTTCCGGTAACCGCTTATGACAGACGTGCCGGAGCGGAAATTCCGCAGTCCCTTTCGATTTCCGTCGTCCCGCAGAGCGGTCCGCGAGCACCCTTTACAATTTCCTACGTGAATCTGCGTTTCGATGACGGAAAAAATTACAGAGTCGTTACCAAAAATTTTGACAGGCTGATGGCTTATGCCGATCTGAAGTTCGAGGGGACAGGAATCATGCTGGCCCAATGGCTGATTGACGGAACGCCTTTCCGGATTGTTTCTCTTTCATTGGAATTTGCCAGGGACACGGTTATCGACAGCGGACAGATTCCGGGACTCCCCACTCTCACCTACGGCAGCCACGAAGTCACCCTGAGGATCGTTCAACCGCAGATGGAATTCGAGATCCCTTCCATAAGATACTTTGTCACCGACGAGAGCTTTCAATATCAAAAAGTCAATCTTTCGCTGGCAAATGCCACAAACCTCAAGAAAGAAGAATTTCCCATCTCGGCAGATACGGTCTATGTTCCAGTTGAGCAGTATTTTCTCCTCACCGGCAATATTCGAAACGAAAGCGGAATACCGGTCCCTTACGCTCTTTTGAGAATCTATCTCAATGAAGAATTGTCCGACCAACTGCTGATCAAGGATTTGGAAGTGGATGAAGAGAGGACGTTTGAAACCTCCGTCTACAACAACTCTCAGGAGATGAAAAAAATATATCTGGTACTCTACAATATCTCGGAAAAACCGCCGGCTCTTCTTTCCATAAAACAGCTGGAATTGGAGCCGACGGAAAATTAACACGGGGGGAGATGTCGTGAGCGAAGACATTTTTTTTGAGATCCATCACGACCTTCCGAGAGAGGGGCCGGGGCGGGACGTTTATACAGAAAAAGCCTACGGAATGCTCCCTGCCCTGGACAAACCATCCATCCTGGATATCGGCTGCGGACCGGGCGGTCCGACTATAAAGCTGGCACGACTGAGTGGAGACCGTGTTATCGGCATCGACACGCACCAGCCCTACCTTGACCGACTGCAGAGCAAGATCGACGAAGCCGGGCTTTCTAACCGGGTGAAGGCGGCCAAGCAATCCATGTTCGCTATGAATTTCCCGCGGGAGAGCTTCGACATCATCTGGGCCGAAGGCGCCATCTATATCATCGGTTTCGAGAGAGGCCTGTGGGAATGGAAGAAGTTCATCAAGCCGCGTGGTTTCTTGGTCGTCCATGAAATGGCCTGGCTCCAGCCGCATCCGCCCGATGAGATCGCTGCCTACTGGAAAAAAATGTATTCCGGCATAACGACCGCCGCAGAAAATATCAAAATAATCAGCCGCTGCGGGTACGATCTCCTGGGGCACTTTCCTCTTCCCGAAGACGCCTGGTGGGTCGAGTACTACGGCCCGCTGGAGAAACGGATTCAAAGTTTGAGGCTCAAATACGCGGACGATAAAAAAGCCCTGGCAGTCCTCGACAACGAACAGAAGGAAATCGAGATGTACAAAAAGTACAGCCGCTGGTACGGCTCCGTTTTCTTTGTAATGCAGAAGTTGTAACGGATCGGACCTTAGGGCTTTCGCTCTTTGAAGGCACGGAGAATCTTTTCCGGAGTGATGGGCAGGTCTTTGATCCAGACTCCGGTAGCATTGGCGATGGCGTGAGCCACAGCGGCCAGCACGGGCAGAGTCGCCCCTTCGCCGACTTCCTTGGCGCCGTAGGGGCCTTCAGGCTCGTAGGAATCCACGATGCCGCTGAAGATTTCCGGCGCATCCTTGATGGTCATGAGCAGATAGTCGTGGAGGTTCGGATTGAGGATATTTCCTTTTGAGTCATAAACGACGTCTTCCATGATCGTCTCGCCCGATCCCATGACCACCGCTCCTTCGACCTGGCCGTGGACGGCCTGGGGATTGATGGGAGTACCGCAATCGTGGTAATCGGTGAATTTCTCTATTTTGACTTTGCCCGTGGCGAGATCGACTCCGCACTCGCAGACAGAGCTCGAAAAGGAATAGGCCGGGCTCGTACCCACAGCCGCACCTTTGTAGTCGCCCCCAAGCCCCTCCGGCGGTTTGTACCAGCCGGTGCCGACCAGCGGGCCGTTGTCGTTGAAATATTTCCTGGCCGCTTCCGCCCAATCCATGACTTTCGTTTCATCATCCTTATGAACGATGCGCTCGTGATGGACCTCCAAAGAGTCAGGATCGCATCCCCAGATTTCGGACACCTTCACAAACAATTTTCGGAGCACGTCCTTGCTGGCACGAACAACGGCGTTTCCTCCCATGAGGGTTGTACGTGAAGAGTAAGCTCCCAAATCCAGAGGACTGATGTCTGTGTCTTCCGACCGGATGCGGATTCTCTGAAGGCCGACACCCAAAGATTCCGCACACATCTGGGACAGGACGGTCAAGGCTCCCTGACCTATCTCGGCGGCCAGAATCAGCAGCACCACCGCAGTGCCGTCTTCGCTGACTTTGACGATGGCATTCGAGTGAGGAAACACGGCCTTCTTCCGGAAAGGCTCCAGTTGTTTTTCCGAGCTCAATTGAACCTGGCCCCTGTATTTGGCATATCCCGCACCCGAGACAAAACCGCCGCAGCCGATACCGATGCCTTTGCCAGGCGGGAGTTTTCGATATTTCTGAGTCCATTGAGACTTCTCTCTCACTTCTAACAGCGTTTGTTTGAATTCACAACTGTGAACGTCCAGCTCATTAACCGTGCGTGTATCGGGGGCGAGGGCATTCCTGAGACGGATTTCGATCGGATCGAGCTCCATATCTTCAGCGATCATGGTCAGGAGCGACTCAAAAGCGAACCTCGGCTGGGGAGCGCCGTGACCGCGAAAGGCGCCGCAGGCAGGCTTGTTGGTCATGATCCTGTAGCCTTCGTATTTGTAATTGGGGATTTCGTAGAGGGTGGGAATCATGGCGCCGGCGTAATAGGCTGTGATCACACCGTAAGAACTGTAGGCTCCACCGTCCAGGTAGATCCTGCTCTGAACCGCGGTGATTCTCCCGTCTTTCTTCACCCCGATCTTGAAATGCATGTGCTGTTTGTGCCGGCCCCGGCCGTGGTAAAACATCTCTTTCCTGGTATAGACGAATTTCACCGGCCTTCCTAATTTTTTTGAGGCGACGGCGGCCACCAGGTCTATTGAAGTGGTATCCAGTTTTCCTCCGAATCCACCCCCGACCGGAGGCCGGATGACACGAATCCGCCCCAACGGAATATCCAGGACCCGGGCAACCATGTAATGCAGGTAGTGAGGAACCTGAGTCGAAGCATAGAGTACGAGCGTGGCTCCATCGTTTTCCCAATAGGCAATGGAAGCGTGGGGTTCGATAGGGCTCTGGTAAACATGATTGCCGACGAAATCCTCCTCACGGACATAATCGGCTTCGGCAAATCCTTTGTCTACATCCCCGAAATGATGATCGACGCGGGTGTTGATGTTGTTCTTGTAGCGGTCATGCACAAGGGGAGCGCCCTCTTCAATCGCATCCTCGGGATTGAAGACGGCCGGGAGTTCCTCGTAGGCGACATCGATGAGGGAGAGCGCTTCCTCTGCGGTCGGCTCGTCTACTGCGATGACGGCAGCGACTTCGTCGCCCACATGCCGCACCTTATCCCTGGCAAGCACATGCTCATCATAGCGGGGAGGGTTGATGCCGTATGTGATCTCGGGGACATCCTTTGCGGTGAGGACGAGCTTGACTCCGGGCAGAGCTTCGGCTCTGGCCGTATCGATAGACTTGATCCGTCCGTGGGCTATCGGAGAAGTCAATATTTTTCCGAAGAGCATGTTCGCAAAATGCAGGTCCGCCGTAAACTGAGCACGACCCGTGACCTTTTCTGCGGCATCTACACGCGGCAGGCTTTTTCCGACAACAGCAAAACGGTCAGGCTCTTGAGTTTTGGCCGGTAGAGTGTCCGGATCTTCACTCTTTCTCCAGTTCTTCACGGCTTCGAGAATTCGCGTATACCCGGTGCATCGGCACAGGTTTCCCGAGAGGGCTTCTTTTATCTCTTCTTCGGATGGAGCGGGATTCCGCTGGATGAGGGCATAGGCACTGAGTATCATGCCCGGTGAACAGAAACCGCACTGGACCGCACCCTCACGGATAAAGGCGCGCTGGAGGGGATGAAGCCGGCCATCGACCATGAGACCTTCGATAACCATTATCTCTTTCCCCTCGCAAAGAGAGGCCAGCATCAGACAACTGTTTTTCGGTTCTCCGTCGACCAGGACCGTACAGGCGCCGCAAACGCCCAGGTTGCAGCCTTTTTTCGTTCCTGTCAACTTCAGTTTGTCGCGAAGCACATCCAGGAGAGTCTCCCCATCGCCGACCGCCACCCGGTGTTCTTCGCCGTTGACTTTAAAGGTAATGATGCGACTGTTCATTTCAGGGTATTCCTTTAAACCTAAAGACCTTTTTCGGATTTATTCTGAGCCCGGTAGAGCGCACGAGATAATGCTTTATGTACCAAAACATGCAAGACTTCCGTCCGGAACCAGAGAGATGCCCGGACGTCAGAGATGGGCCGGCTTTCTTCTGCCGCTTTGGTCGCTGCCTGAGAGAAAAGTTCTTCGGAGGGCCTTTTCCCGCTCAACAGAGCGGACGCTTCGCAAGCCAGCAAAGGTGTTGGTGCAACGGCTCCAAGTGTGATGATTCCTTTGGCAATCTTTTGATCCTTGAGAGTGAGCCTGACGGCCGCAGAAGCAACGGCCAGGGCGTTCGCCTCTCTTGGTACGAACTTTTCATAGGCTGTTCCGGTATTCGGAGAAGGAATCGGAACAAAAACGGATGTCAGCACTTCACCGGCTCCACAAACCGTTTCCCTTGGTCCTTTAAAAAAATCCGAGAGCGCTATTTCCCGAGGCGAGTCAGAGCAGACAAGCTGAACTGCAGCTTCAGCCGCCATCAAGGACGGCGGCAAATCCGCCGACGGAACCGCACTCGCAATGTTTCCGCCTACCGTAGCCATCGATCGAATCTGCGGGGAGGCCATGGACCGGGCGGCATCGGCCAGGGCGGGTAGGTGCAGCTTGACGAGGGGATGAGAGGCAAGCTCCCGCGGAGTGGTCAAGCTCCCGATTCGGAGGCGATCGCCCTGCTTTTCAATCCCTCTGAGTTCCTCGACGGCATCCAGGGAAATCAGGTTTTTCGGGTGAACAAGCCCTTCTTTGATTTCCACCAGAAGGTCTGTTCCCCCTGCAAGGAGCCGTGATTCATCCAAGGTCGCCAGAAGCTCGAAAGCTTCTGCCAGAGTATGAGGCCGATGAAGCTTGATGCCGGCAAGTCTCATAGACATTTTTTCTCCAAGTCTCGTTTATTCATCCTCGAGTATATCACGTCGGAATTTCCATATGTGACGAGGACGGTCCTCAATTTCCAATCTTCGAATAAATCTACTGTTCTTATTTCCGTTTACCTCTGGAAAAAGTACTATGTCCCCATAATCTTCAAGGTTTTTTGAAGACGTAGTTGTATTGACCGTTGGGCAGTTTGTTCACTGCGGAGACCATCTCCATCCCCAGTTCGATGTCCTCATCGGGAACATCGGAGGCGATTCTTCCGAAAATCTTGAAGTCACCGTAATCGAGCACGGCAATGGAATACGGGAGGTCATCCTCAAACCCGACAGGTGCGAATTTAAGCTTGCTGAAGGTGATGAGTTTTCCGGTCCCCGTAACCTCCATCCATTCCAGGTCGCTGGAAAGGCACTTGTAACAGTCCGCACGAGGAGGAAAAAACGCCAGGCCGCAGCTCGGGCAGCGTGTGCCCATGACTTTATCCTTCTCCAGGTAGTCTATGAAATCATTGACTTTGGTGACCGAAGTGAAACTCACTGTCCCGAATTTTTTGAACCGGTCGTCAATTTCCTTTTTTTTCTTCTCACTCATAGTCTCATCTCCCCAGAATAGTGACAATCCCGTAAAGCCCTACGCCACCGATATTGTGGATAAGGCCTATCTCCGGATCTTTGACCTGCATCTCTCCAGCCTCACCTCGAAGCTCCAGGACGATGGTCCTGATCTGGGAACCGCCGGTGGCCCCGATCGGATGGCCTTTGGAGAGAAGCCCGCCGTCCACATTGACCGGGATGGAACCCTCCCTGTAGGTCTCTTTACTCCGTATCAATTCTTTGCCTTCACCCGGTCGGGCAAATCCCAAATCTTCGTAAGCCAAAATTTCCGAAATGGTGAAGCAATCGTGGACTTCGGCCACATCGATATCCTTGGGAGTGACACCCGCCATTCTGTAAGCTTGATCCGATGCCAGTCGGGCTACGGCCAGTCCGGTGAATTGATCTCTTCCCGCCATGTTCACGCTGGCCGAAGCCGCTCCCAAGCCGAGTATCCAGACCGGGTTTTTGCTCAAGGCTCTGGCACGCTCTTCGGAGGCTACGATGAGGCACGAGCTGCCGTCTGCGTTGGCACAGCAATCACCGACCCGCAAGGGGCTCGATACGATACCCGACATAAAATGCTCGGAATCGGCAAGCATCTCTGCAGTCACGGGTTTCCGGTAGAGGGCCTTCTCGTTGATTTGGCCGTAGGTCGCAGCCTTTGCCCGAACCAGGGCCATATCTTCGAGAGTCGTACCGTACTCGGCCATGTGGGCTTGTGCAAACATGGCGTAATAGGCAGGCATCATGGTTCCGAACGGGCTTTCCCACTGAATATCGGCGCCTCTCCCCATCCTTTCCTGAGATTCCGCTGAAGATATCTCCGACATTTTTTGAAATCCCACGACGGCAACCACTTCATGGAGCCCTGCCTTGATCAATGAATAGGCCATCCGCAATCCCATGCTGGTGGATGAGCACAAGCTTTCAAGATAGAATGTGGGTTGGGGAGTCAGTCCCAGGTATTCGGCAAAAACGCCGGACGGAGAGCGCTGTTTGTCATACTCGGGAGCTGAGCAGATGATCGAGGCATCGATATCCCCGGTCGCGATCTGTGCATCCTGCATGGCTTCCTTGAATCCCTCGAAAGCCAGCTCTCTGATCGAACCGGGATAACCCCTGACAAACCGGCTCTGCCCGACTCCTACGATTCCGACTTTACCCATGAATCACCTC
>JAFGNQ010000151.1 GCA_016926925.1 Candidatus Aminicenantota bacterium | reverse complement strand
GGCCATGGAGAAGGGGCAGCGGTTTGCGATTCGAGAAGGATCGCGGACAGTGGGTGCCGGAACGGTCACGGATATTTTGGAGTAAAATTTTCTGTGGAGGACATGTCATTCCGTGGATTTTCGAAAGCGAAAACATCGGAAAAGCATGAGAGATGAAAAAAACGGTAGAAAGGCTAGAAAAAAAAGCAGTTAAGAGGTAAGATATCAATTTTTAGAGGATAACGAGGAACAATATGGAAAAAATAAGAATCAGGTTGCAGTCCTTCGATCACAGGCTCCTGGATCAGTCGGTAAAAGATATCGTCATCAAAGCTAAAAGGACGGGTGCGAAAGTGGCTGGCCCGATACCGTTACCGACACAGATTCACAGATTTTGCGTTCTTCGTTCACCTCATGTGGATAAAAAATCAAGAGAACATTTCGAGATGAGGATTCACAAAAGACTTATCGATATCGGTAATTACAACAATGAAACCATCGAAGAGCTGCAGAAACTCGATCTCCCCGCTGGAATTGATGTCGAGATTCAAGCCTTTGGAGCATCAGGAGAATGACAATGGTGGAAGGTTTGATTGGGAAAAAAGTGGGGATGACGCAGCAGTTTGACGAAAATGGAAACGTCGTGCCCATTACTGTGATTCAACTGGGCCCTTGCGCCGTCATTCAAAAAAAGATTCAAGAAAAGGACGGGTATACGGCTGTGCAGCTGGGCTTCCTGGAATCAAAACCCAAAAGGAAACCCAATAAGCCCGAACAGGGACATTTCTCCAAATCAACGAAATCACCGGCAAGGATTCTTCGTGAGTTTCAGTTCGATACAAAGGGTGAAGTCAAAGAGGGCGATCAATTCTTCGTGGATATTTTCAAAACCGGGGAAAGGGTCGATGTGGTCGGAACGAGCAAAGGAAAAGGATTTGCCGGAGTGATCAAGCGGTGGGGTTTTAGCGGTGGAAAGAAAACGCATGGATCTATGTTCCATAGAGCACCGGGATCGATCGGCAGCTCGGCCGATCCGTCTCGTGTCGTGAAAGGCACTAAGCTGCCCGGCCATATGGGAGACGCGCGTACGACCGTCAAAAATCTGACTGTCGCCGAGGTCGATAAAGAAAATAACCTCCTCAGCGTTAAAGGCGCTGTTCCAGGTGCTAATGGAGGCTATCTTCTGGTTAAAAAAGTGAATTTTACTGCCCCATCCTCTGTAGAGGATAAGAAAGAGCAAAAAAATGCCTAAGGTTCACATACTGGACAGCAGTGGAAAGAAAATCGAAGAGATCAGTGCGCCTGCAGAGGTTTTAGAAGTCCCTGCCAAGGAACACCTTCTCTATGAGGTCGTTATCAATTACCGTGCCAACCAGCGAAGGGGAACAGCCTCCACTAAAACAAGAGGTCAGGTGAGTGGTGGCGGCCGGAAACCTTGGAAGCAGAAAGGAACGGGTAGAGCCAGGGCGGGAAGCAACCGTTCACCTCTTTGGAAAAAAGGAGGCACGGTTTTTGGACCCCTGCCTCGGGACTACAGTTACAGCATGCCCAGGAAGGCTAAAAGAAATGCACTCAAGTCCGCCCTTTCGATGAAGCTCGCGGAAAATCAGCTTTTGATCCTCAAACAGCTCGATTTCAAGGAGCCCAAGACCAAAGAGGGCGTCAAGCTGCTGCAAACGCTGAAGCTGGAGTCGGCTTTAATTGTCGATAGCGCGGAAAATAAAAACCTCCATCTTTCGATGAGGAACATTCCGAAAGTAAAAGCTGTCGATCCCAATCAGGTCAATGTCTATGATGTGCTGAATCACAAGTCGCTTGTTTTGACGCAAAAGGCATTTGAGTTTTTGATGGAGAAACTAAAGTGAATGATCCGTACAAAATCATAATGAGACCTGTTATCACGGAAAAGAGCACACGGCTGAAGGAAACGAATAGAGAGATCTGTTTAGAAGTTGACCCCCGGGCAAATAAGATCGAGATCAAAGAAGCGGTGGAAAAACTCTTTAATGTCAAAGTAGAGAGGGTGCGGATTGTCAAAAAGAAAGGTAAGCGCCGGAGAGTGGGGCGGAACGAAGGCCTCACAAAAGATTGGACGAAAGCCTACGTAAAACTCAAAGAAGGCGAAAAAATGATTGAATATTTTGAGGCGGTTTAAATGGGCATCAAAACATACAGACCGACAACATCGAGCCTGCGTCACAGGACAGGTTTGACCTACGATGAATTGACATCGAGCCAACCCCATAAGCCCTTGCTCCAACCGCTCAAGAAATCGGGAGGACGCAACTCGCTCGGCCGGATTTCCATGCGTCATAGGGGCGGTGGGCACAAGAGAACTTACCGTATTATCGACTTCAAAAGGGACAAGATCGATATTCCCGGGATTGTGGAGACTGTCGAGTACGATCCCAATCGTTCCGCTTTCATTTCCCTTATTAAATACAAAGATGGGGAAAGAAGGTACATCCTCACACCCCACAATTTGAAGGTGGGGCAGAGCATTCTGTCTTCAAACAAACTGGTGGATATTCTTCCGGGGAATGCGATGCCGCTGCGCTTCATTCCGTTGGGGACGGTCGTCCACAATATCGAGATGAAAAACGGAAAGGGCGGCCAGATTGCCAAGTCAGCGGGAACGGGTGCTCAGATCTTAGCTAAAGAAGGCGATTACGCCCAGATTCGTATGCCGTCGTCCGAGATAAGAAAAATCCATCTGGATTGTAGAGCCACAATCGGGGAAGTAAGCAATCCCGACCATCAAAACATATCCATCGGCAAGGCGGGGCGGACTCGTTGGAAGGGGCGTAGACCCCACGTCCGGGGAACGGCTATGAACCCTATCGATCACCCTCATGGTGGTGGGGAAGGAAAAGCCAAGGGTGGACGACATCCGGTTTCACCGTGGGGCCAGCCTACCAAGGGATATAAGACAAGACGGAATAAAAGAACTGCGAATTTTATTGTCCGAAGAAGGAGTAAGTGAACATGGCCAGGTCTCTAAAAAAAGGCCCGTTTGTCGAGGATAAGCTTATGAGCAGGGTGAGTGCTTTGTCATCACAGCCAGGAAAGAGAGAAGTGATCAAGACTTGGTCTCGCAGCTCCACTGTCATTCCTGATATGGTCGGTATGACTATAGCTGTCCACAACGGAAAAAAGTTTATACCTGTTTTTATCACTGAGAATATGGTTGGCCATAAACTGGGAGAGTTTTCTCCCACGAGGACGTTCAAGGGGCATACGTCAAAAACAGCACGAACAATTAGGATGAAGAAGTAACCATGGAAAGAGAAAATATCGCAGGTCATGCCGTTGCCAGGTATATGAGAATTTCTCCGCAGAAGTGCCGACTCATAACGGATTTGATCCGGGATCGATTCGTAGGAGAAGCGTTGACGATTCTCAATTTTTCCAAGAAAAAGAAAGCGAGTTCGATCGTAGAAAAGGTCCTCCGTTCCGCTATCGCCAATGCCCAGCAAAGAGGACCGGATGTCGATGTCGATAATCTTTATATCGCTGAGGTCTTTGTCAACCAGGGACCCACTTGGAAGCGTTGGAGAGCCGTGCCTATGGGGCGGGCTGCCAGGATTCTCAAACGAACGAGCCATGTCTCCGTCTATCTTGAAGAAAGGAAAAGGTGATCGCTGTGGGGCAGAAAACACATCCATTCGGTTTTCGATTGGGGTTCAATAAGCAGTGGAGTTCTCGCTGGTTTGCCAAAGGGCAAAATTACAGCCGTCTTATCCATGATGATCTGCACATGAAAAAATTGATTCGCGAGCGATACAAACATGCGGGAATTTCTGAAGTGGATGTGGAAAGAGTCGGGCCGAAAATCAGAATCATCATCCACACCGCTCGGCCGGGAATCGTTATCGGCCGTGGTGGCAAAGAAATCGAGAGCTTGAAATACCTGCTCCAGGACATCGCCAAGAAAGAAGTTTATATTGACATTCGCGAAGTGGACAAACCGGAGCTCAATGCACTTTTAGTGGGACAAGGAATTGCAATTCAACTGGAAAAACGAATCGCCTACCGGAGAGCCATGCGGCGTGCCGTGGAAATGGCAATGAAAATGGGCGCCAAAGGCATTAAAGTGATGTGCTCGGGTCGATTGGGCGGGGTAGAGATTGCGAGATCAGAATGGTATTTAAGGGGACAACTGCCTCTCCAGACTCTGAGAGCCGATATTGATTACGGTTTTACGGAAGCCTTCACGAACTATGGTCAAATCGGCATCAAGGTTTGGATTTATAATTTTGATCGAGAAAAGGAGAAGATGACGGTACAGACGGCTGAAGTTGAGGAGATTTGACCATGTTAATGCCAAAAAAAGTCAAATACAGAAAGCAGCAGAGAGGCCGCATGGGAGGCAAGCCGATTCGTGGATCCACCCTGTCTTACGGTGCATTCGGACTTCAGGCGTTGGAACCGTGCTGGATGACGGCTCGTCAGATCGAAGCAGGAAGAATAGCCATCACCCGTCACGTAAAAAGAAAAGGGAAGCTTTGGATCCGTGTTTTTCCATGGAAGCCGGTTACGAAAAAACCTACCGAAGTTAG
>JAFGNQ010000150.1 GCA_016926925.1 Candidatus Aminicenantota bacterium | reverse complement strand
GGTGAAAACTGCCGTCAATATGTTTGAAAGTTCTTTGTGTTGAAAATGGCGGCAGTTTTTATGAACAACCGCCCTCTGAAGTAGGTTGTTCACGAGTCGAGGTTGTTGCAGCGGCAAGGAAGCAGCTCATGAGGCTGTAGTGAACTACGCCGAATGGGCGGCAACGAAGCCGATGCGGCAAGATCGGCTCGCCTGTAAGGTGAAAACTGCCGTCAATATGTTTGAAAGTTCTTTGTGTTGAAAATGGCGGCAGTTTTTATGAACAACCTACTTCGTTTTTGCTCATGAGAGCCGCAATAGGCCCCAACTCCGGTATATTGCTGCAGACAATCTTGATAACCGCGGTAATCGGGACAGCGAGCACCATTCCCGGAATACCCCACAGCCATCCCCAAAAAAAGAGAGAAAACAGGACTAAGAGCGGGCTCAAGCCTAATCCATGTCCCATCAATCGGGGCTCGACAAAATTGCCCATGATTTGCTGTATAAGGATGAGAATCAGACAAATCCATATGGCCGGCCAGAGTGTTGGAAACTGAAAAACGGCAATAACAACCGGAAATGCCGTGGCTATGAAGGATCCGATATTAGGGATAAAATTCAATATGAAAGTTAAGAAACCGAAAACGATGGCAAAATCCAATCCCCACAACAGCATGACTACAGCAGCGAAAATACCGGTGAATAAGCTGACCACTGTCTTGATTGCCAGGTATCTTTGAACCTGAGCGTCGATGTTTTCGATAACAGCGATAATCCGCAGGGATCGAACACCGTTAAACGCGCTCTCGACCTTGGGGCGTATTTTCCCTCTTCCAGCCATGATGAACACTAAAAATATGAAAATTAAAAACAAGTTGGCTATAAAAGAAAAGAACGGACCGAGAGAAGACAAAAGGAAACCTCCGGCTTTCCCCAGATTTATTTGCCGGATCCAATCGAAGGTCTGCCAATCGAAGTCCGAAAATTTAAACCCTTTCTGCAAGGATTGAAAAATGGATTCAAGCCTCTGCCCGTATTTAGGGAGTCCCGAGGCGAATGCCTTACCACTGGAATAAAAAACCGTTCCTAAAAGATACACGGCCAGAAATGTAACAAGAAGGATAAAAATGATGGATACCGCTTTGGGAATCTTAATGCGCATCAGGAAACCCTGTGCGGGAGAAAGAACAAAAGAAAACAAAACGGCAAGAAAAAAAGGGAACAAAACCGGCTTAGCGACTTTCAGTAGAAAGCCGAAAAGAAAAATGACGATAATAACCAGACAGGCTGTAGCGACTTTGTTTCCATTCATGATGATGAAGAGTCTCCATTATAGAATAACACCTTTAAAATGCCAATATTATGATGCGGAAATCGCAAGGCCTCACCTCTCTCCTCCTTAAGGGTGAGTCTCCGGAATAGAATATCACCCCTTTTTTCATCGACAAAGGCGATTGACCCCATAAACCATAACACTACAATGGATAAAGAACGATAAAAAGCCCGTGAAGTGCACGACACAAACGGGAAAGAAGAAATTAAACTGAGATGAGCATGAAGATACTTATAGCGGAAGATGATATGATCTCTTGCCGAGCCCTAGAGAAAAACCTGCAGGATTGGGGTTACAAACCCATTGTAACCAAAAACGGTGTAGAGGCATGGGAAATCATCAAAAAAGGAGGAGTTCGATTGGCAATCCTGGACTGGAGTATGCCCAAGATGGACGGCGTCGAGCTCTGTCACAAAATCCGACACGAATATCAACAGGAAAACTCCGAATATACCTATATCATTTTGCTGACGGGCAGAGACCTGCAAGAAGACATTATCGCCGGACTCTCAGCAGGAGCCGACGACTACATGACCAAACCATTCAACTATCTCGAGTTGAGAGTGCGGCTTCAGAACGGCGAGAGAATCATCGCTCTCGAAGACAACAGGCTGAAAATGGCCAACACGGATAGTCTGACGCAAATCTCGAATCGCAGAAAAATTTCCGAACTTCTGGAAGAGGAAGTGGAACGGAGCCGCAGAGAGGAAACATCGCTGGGTGTGGTCATGCTGGATATCGATCATTTCAAAACTATCAACGATACCTACGGACATAATGTAGGTGATATTGTTCTTGTCAATGTGGCTGATCGACTGAAAAAATCATTGCGCCGGTATGACAAAATCGGCCGTTACGGAGGGGATGAATTCATGATCGTCCTTCCCGGCTGTGATAAGACGAACGTGTCGAAAATCGCAGAACGGCTTCATAACTCCGTGAAAAAAATGGAAATCGAGACAGAGACGGAGCCGATCTCCGTCACCATCAGCTTCGGTATATCCATATCTGATAACGACTGCAGATTGTCGGCAGAAGATCTCTTAAAAAAAAGCGATCAGGCCCTTTATGACACGAAAAAGAAAGGACGGAACCACGTCACAATATCAGGACCAGGTCAGAGGCCAAAAGAGGGATAGAAATGACGGGGAAAACATTTCCTGATATTCTACAAGTCATGAATATCCAGAATACGAATAATACCACTCTAGATCATCTCTTGAAAATAACTCAAGAGGCCGTCATGATGGCTGATGCAAAAGGCAAGATCATCAGAGCCAACGAAGAATTCTGCAAGATGTTCGGCATCGGGCAGGAAGACGTGGTTGGAAAGGCACTTGACGACCTGATAGGCAGTCAGGACATGGATGGAAACACCATGACTATCAGCAAAAGGCTGGGTCTTGGTGAAAGAATTGATTTCGAAGCAGTCCACCAGAGCAGCACGGGCGAGCAAAAACAAATTTCCGCTCTGGCATCTCCTGTGATCTCCAATGGAAAGACGGTGGCATCTTTCATTATCTACAGAATGAAAGAAGCGGCAAAGCCGCCCGAAGAATCCGCCAATCAAGGAGCCGTTAAGTTCACCAGCATGATTTCAGACATGGACGAGGGTGTGCTCTACTGTGAAAAAGACAACCGGTTGATGCATGTGAACAAGCCCTTCCTCGATTTCTTCAACAAACGGAAATTGGATCTTATCAATAAAAATCTGCTGGACTTTGATTTCGGACTGGGAACGGATGCACTCAAAAAAAGCATAGCTCAGTTTAAAAATGCTCCGAACTCCTCCCCTATCGTCTTAAGGAAATCCGTCCAAAACAGAGAGGTGGATGTGCGTCTTCAACCTGTCTACCTCAAAGATCAATATCAGGGGATGATAATCCTTATTAAACCCGTGATCGAAACGACCTCAGTCCGGGAAGGAAACGATCCAGCCGTCACTGCCAAGAGCGAGTTCCTGGCCAACATCAGCCATGAACTTCGAACCCCCATGAACGGCATCATAGGTATGGCTGACTTGGCGCTGGATACGGACCTAAACCCGGAACAACTCGAATACATCAAAGGAATCAGGTCCTCTGCTGAATCTATGATGACACTGATAAATGACATCCTCGATTTCACAAAAGTCGGCGCGAAAAAGATGGAATTGGAGTCCATAAAAGTCAATCTGGAAGATTTCCTCAATGACCTGATTGCTCCCCTCGCTCTTCAAGCGCATAAGAAAAAGCTGGAAATTCTGTTCGACATCCCAGTGAATCTTCCTCATCAGATATTTGCAGATCCAGGACGCTTGGGACAGATATTGACCAACATCATTGGGAATGCCATAAAATTCACACAAAAAGGCGAGGTGATCCTTTCCATAACCGAACAGTCCAGAACAGAGCATGAAATCACGCTGCTCTTCACAGTAGCTGATACGGGCATAGGCATCTCCCCTTCGAAACAAAAGATTGTTTTCGACGTCTTCGCTCAGGCAGATGGGTCTATGACCCGTAAATTCGGCGGAACAGGCCTCGGCTTGGCAATTTGTTCGCAGCTTGTGGATCTGATGGGAGGACAAATCCGGGTGGAAAGTGAAGAGGGCACAGGAAGTAAATTCTATGTCACATTGAGTTTCAAATTGGAAAAAGATCCGGAAGATAAATCAGAAACATCCAGATTCCAAGATTTAAAGAGACTTCCGGCTCTTGTTGTAGACGACAGCCAGGCAAACAGAAACATTCTCAAGGGAATGCTGGAAAACTGGAATCTGAGCGTCACCACCTCCCCCAGCGGCGGGGATGCCATCTCGCTCTTTGATCGAGCCAAATCCGAGGGGAATCCCTATACCATCGTGCTCTTCGATGCGTACCTCCAAGGCCAAGACAGCTTCATGCTGCTCGACTTTTTAAAACACGAACCGGAGTTGGCCAAAACCATGATCGTGATGGTGGGGTCGAGGAACAACCGCGGTGACGCCGCACCGTGGCTGAAAGCCGGAGTTCGAACGCATCTTCCTAAACCTGTTAAAATATCCGATCTGTCGGAAGCCATGAGTCAAATTCTCGGGCATGCAGTGCCTTCACAAAAAAAAGAAGCACCGAGTGTAAAAACCGAACCGGCAATGAAATCCCATGCCTGTTATAAAATTCTTGTCGTCGAAGACAATATGGTCAATCGCAAAGTCGCTCATTTCATGCTTGAAAAAAGAGGCCACCATATCACGGCAGTCGAGAACGGGGCGGAAGCTCTGAAAGCAATGGACGGCAATATCTTTGAACTGATACTCATGGACGTTCAAATGCCGGTGATGGACGGCTTCGAAGCGACAGCCGCCATACGGAAAAAAGAAGAGACCACCGGAGCGCATATCCCCATCATCGCCATGACGGCCCACGCAATGAAAGGCGACCGGGAACGCTGTCTTGATGCGGGGATGGATGATTATGTGACTAAGCCTCTAAACCCGGAGGAAGTGTTTCAAAGAATCGAAGCAGCTATGGATAAGAAAAAATCCAAGTCCATACCCGACTCAATTAAAAAGGGAGAGAAACCGTGATCAAAGTACTCATCGCTGAAGACGACAAAACTTGCAGCACTATGCTTGAACAGAATCTTAATAAATGGGGTTATGATGTTTTAAAAGCAGAGGATGGAAAGAAAGCTTGGAAAGTCATTCAAGAAAAAGAGGTTCAGATCGTCATACTCGACTGGATCATGCCCAAGATGGATGGCCTGGAACTGTCCAAAAAAATAAGAGGACAAAAAAGGAATACTTATATTTACATCATCATGCTGACGATCAAAGATCAACAAAAAGACATCCGAACAGGATTTGCATCGGGTGTGGACGATTACATTACCAAGCCCTTCGACATTCATGAGCTCAGAGCAAGGCTTCAGACGGGAAAACGGATCATCGGTCTTCAAGAACAACTCTTGGACTCTCAAAAGAAACTGCACGAGATCGCCACCCATGACACCCTGACCAACCTCTTGAACAGATATGAGATTCTCAACGTCCTTCAGGACGAATTCCACAGATCCGTCAGAGAGCAAAAGCCCATCAGCACAATCATGCTGGATATCGATTTCTTCAAAAATATCAACGACGCCTATGGACACGATGTGGGGGATGAGGTTCTTGTCGAAGTGGCATTGAGGTTGAAAAAAATCCTGCGTCGTTACGATAAGGTGGGTCGCTACGGAGGGGATGAATATCTCGTCGTTCTGCCCAACTGTTCCATGAGAGATGCGACACGGATAGCAGAACGACTCAGAAGAGCCGTGAGTCACGAAAAAACCGAGACCGCGGCGGGGAAAATCCATGTGACAATCAGCGTCGGTTGCGCCTCTTCTGAAAATGAATCCATGCAAAACATAGAAAATTTGGTTAAAAGCAGCGATAAAGCTATGTACCATGCGAAAAATATGGGCCGAAACTGCGTGGTAGCAACTTGATCTGAATCTTTATATAGATGTAATTTTCAAAAAGGAAATAAAATGAATCAAAACGAATTGCAAGGAAACAGCCCGATTGACTATCCTTCAGCGCTCGCCAGGATAGGAAATGACGCCTCTTTTCTATCAGAGCTTCTCGATCTTTTCATTATGGACTTCGAAGCAAAATACGACCAGCTCAGCGGAGCCATATCAGATGAGGATTTCTCTGCCATACAGGATTTGGGTCACAGCATTAAGGGCGCATCAGCCAACCTGAGTCTCCCATTTATTCAAGAGGCAAGCTTCGCGATGGAATCAGCAGGAAAAGACAAAGACATCCAAAGGGCAAAAGAATCCTTCATAAAGTTGGAAAAGGAATTCACAAACCTAAAGAGTTTCATTGCGTCCGGAGCCGGAACATAACTTTGAATCAAACTCAACAACTGGGATTCTAAGTCAGAGAGAAATGACAACATTCTCCGATTTTTTCCCGTACATTTCTTCGATATCGATTCTACCGATCTGAACGTTCAAGACGGAATCTTTGGTTACCTGCTTTTTGATGACTTCTTCCGGCTTTTCCTCAAGTGCCTTTATCATGATGACGAGCGCCCGTCGTTTCTCGTTGATGTCTTGGACAAAGGTCACTTTTCCCTTGAAATGAATGGACGCATAAAGGTGATCACACGCCCCCTGCACGTACCCTTTGTCGACCACAGCCTGTCCCCAAACCCGGCTGTTCTTTTTTAAAATTTTGGTCTTATTCCCATCTCTGGCACAGTGAAAATAGATGCATTTTTTGTCTCTATCGTAGCCGTGATTCAGGGTGACGAGATACGGCTCGTCTCCGACACACATAGCAACCGTGATGTATTCAGCCTGGAGCAGAATACCGCTCATTTCATTTCTGTCCGTTATTTCCTTTTCCTTCCTCCGCATCGCTCTCGCTATTGCACCGTTAAGTTGTTCAGCAGCATCTTGAGGTATTTTTCCCCTGTGTCCTCGAATCCATCCTTAACTTTCATCACACCACAGAGCGCGTTTCCGGATTGAGCAAGGTAAATATTGTGATAGTACCGGTCTTTGACGAGATACCCGAGGTCCGTCTCTGATACACTATCGCTGCCCTTGGCTTCCAGATACTTTGTGAGCATATCTTGAGCATCTTGCGGAGACTTAGCTTCGATAAAAAAACAATCAAACTCAAGATCTCCTTGCATGTAGTTCGCAGAGTACCCGTTTCGTAAAAAGCTGTATCCAAGGAAATTACGGAGGATGTACTTCTCCGTATTGGGAATCATCCCTTCCCTCGGCAATTTAATCACGAGCGGCGGAAAAGCTCCTTTATCTCCGGCTTTTTTCACGATTTCTTTCGAAAATTGCCTGAGCACGTTCTCCGATTGATCGTCACAGTCGAAACAGAGGAGCTTAACATAGTAGCGATCCACAAGAAAATTCAACGACCCCTCTTCCAGGTAACCCTGAAGTCCAACATCGATGAAATTGTTATCGGTAAACCTTTCTGCACTGTAGATACCGAAAGCGTTCTTGTCGTTTCCCATATCATAGATTTCCACGGCAATATTCATTTCGGTTTGATCTTTCTTGAGTTGGGATACGGTCAATTCACGGAAATCATAGGCAAGATAGATTTCAGCCGCACCATTGATGTATTCGAAAAGTGTTTCCGGATAGTAGTTCTGGGCCTTTTCCGTCTGTGCCCAGCCCGAAATTTCAGGCAAGAGCGAATTGAGAGCCGTTTGGCCCTCTCTTCCCGTCGTCCCCCCCGTTAGAAACACTGAAAATATGAATGCAACCGCCCCTACGGCAATAATTGTAAAATATCCATGTTTTCTCATTTTCATTACTCCCTCAATAGTCTCATCGCTCTCGTTCATATTAACACAAAAAAAGCATTTGACAAGACTTCCGGATTCGCCACGTAAGCATTTCCAAAACCGTGATGGCACTTAAGCTGCATAGCGGGCCAACTCATTCTTTCTTTGGTTCCAATAGGTATCCCATTCAT
>JAFGNQ010000020.1 GCA_016926925.1 Candidatus Aminicenantota bacterium | reverse complement strand
GAAAAAGGGAACCCGACTCCCAATTTACATGTGCTGAGGAACTATCAGCGTTACTTGACGGCGAACGACCGTGTAATCCTGAAGGTTCCCCAGATCGTTTTCGCCAAAAAAATCCGAAAAGGGAAAAGCTTTGTCGCAAACACCGATTATCTGAACGCAGATCTGTTTGTAAAAAGATTCTATGAGCCTGCTGCATCCATTTTGGGCTCCAATCTCTCAGGAATGATTTTTGAGCAGGAATACCAGCGCAAAAACGAGCAATCCACAGCGGAAAAGCTCGCTTCCGAATTGGATGTCTTTTTCAGCTCGATACCCCCGGATGACCGCTATCACACAGAAATCAGGACCGGAAGGCTGCTCTCAGAGCCTCTTTATCGGATATTGAAAAAGCATGGAGTCGGTTTGGTGATGTCCCATTGGACCTGGCTGCCTTCTCTCTGCGAGCAGTACGCACACTCCAAGGGCGCTGCATTCAATAGAGGAAACACCTTGCTTGTCCGCTTGCTGACTCCGCGTGGAAAAACATACGCCGATACTTACGCTGCAGCTCATCCCTTCGACAAATCGGTCAACGGCATGCTGCAGGCGCACTCAGTACAGGATACGGTCACCGTGATGAGGGCCGCGCTTCAGAATGGGAGATGGGTTTACCTGCTCATCAACAATCGGGCCGGAGGAAATGCACCGCTCGCTGCCGTGGAAATCGTCAAGAGTTTTATGAATGACGGCTTTCGTGCTTGAGGAGCCATTCTTTGCGCCACAATCCCCCGCCGAATCCGGTCAGGCTTCCGTCTGAGCCGATCACACGGTGGCAGGGTATGATGATGCTGAAGTTGTTTCTCCCGACAGCCCCTCCGACCGCGCGCACTCCTTTTTCATTGTTGATGGCTGCGGCAACATCTTTATAGGAAACGGTACCGGCGTAGGGAATCTTCATCAACTCTTTCCAAACTTTTTTCTGGAAATGCGTTCCCTCCAGCACGAGGTCGACCGAAAATTTTTTCCTTTCGCCCTTGAAATACTCATCGAGCTGAACCCGGCATTCCCGAATGCATGGAGGAAGCTTCGTATCTGCGGTTTTTTTTTCGTCCACAAAATTCACGCCGGTTACAGCATCTTCGGTGCCGACGATTTCGAGATACCCGATTTTGGATTTCATGGTGGTTTTGTATTGTTTCACTGGTCCTCCGTCCTGTATTTCATAATGGATATATCCGGAATTGTTCATGCATCGAAACGGCCGGAAACGCGAGCTTTCATCTTATGAAAAATACAGAGCAAAATCAATACGGAAACTCGGAGTGTGGTTCAACGAAAAAAAAGGATTACTCAAAAAGCAATAAAGTGAATCAGATAGGTAGTTAGATCTACGGCAGCCTGGCGACCGCTACGGCCACTGTACGCCAAGCCATATCCTGCCTTGAAACCTCGATTAAATCATGCATCCGGATGAAGGAGCGGAGCCCTCCCTGCTTAAGAAATTGACGGTAATTCCTGAAGTGTGCCCCTCCAGCCGTCAGCTCGATGAGATAAAGTGGAAATGCCCCCAGCCGAGACCGCCGGCTCCATGGACATTCATAGTCAACAAATATCATTTTACCCCCAGGATCTAGGAGTCTTTTCGCCTCTACCATGATAACATTTCGTTCAGCCGGGGACTTGTCGTGCAGCGAAAAGGAAAGGACAATTCCCTTGAAGGAAGCCTTCTTAAACGGGCTTTGTGTCGCATCGGCGCAGATAACCGGAACTTGCGGGTTCTTCCAGACGGCGTATTTCACTGCCTGCAAACTGAGGTCCAAGCCAAAGGCCCTATAACCCTTCGAATTCAAGATGTGAGTTTGGGTGGCGGTCCCGCAACAGATATCGAGGATGGGTGAAAGCTCGTATTCGCTCACCAGACGCCCCACGTATTGCCTGATATTGCCGACAAGCGGCTCTATAAACCAGTCATAAAGTCTTCCGGACAAATAAATTCGGGTCATCCGCATTATAGGGACGGTACGGAGGTAATTTTCCAAATCATTTCAATAAGAAAACCGATCCTTCCCTTTTCTGGAGAAAAGGACATCCTCTTCTTGTAAAAAGGCTTCACCATAGACTCTCTGCAATTTTTTGCCCAGCCGGTCCCAGGTGCAGTTTGCCGCATTCCTGGCTGCAGCTCTCGCCATTTTTTTTCTCAACCTCCCTTCGGAGAAGAGCTTTTCCAGAGCTTGTGCGATACCGCGGGTTAAATGCTCCCGGCTTCCGGCTTTCACTTTGATAATCCAATCGCCTTGATTGAGGTAACCGGCTCCTCCGACATGCAGGCTCACCACCGGCAAGCCTGCAGCCATGGATTCGATGATCCAAGCGCTCCCATCTTCCCTCTGCGAGAGGTTCACAAAGACATCGCCCTCATGCATTTTCTCTCTCATCGACGACTTCTCCTGCGAGGGATGGATATGGATTTTATCCTGCAGTTTCCTTTTTTGAATGATGCGTTCACACTGAATTTTTTCGGGACCGTCTCCGAACAGGAGAAGCACGGATTTGGGGCATATGCGCTCGAAAAGATGGAACGCCTTGATAAGGAGATCAAATCCGCTCTCTCGCTGGAAGGATCCGGCACTGATCACAGTGAACAGGTTCCGTCTCTTTCGGGTTTTCTTCTCAAATATTGCGGAATAAGAATCCAAGCCATAGTAAGGGAAAATATGGATTTTTCGTTTATCGATTTTTGGGAATTGCAATACAGCCTCAGGATCGCTGACGAGAATGGCTCTCGCTGATTGTGCGCTTTTTTTGTACATGCAGTGATGTCCGGTCAGCCAATGCATCGCATGTTCCCATCCGTTTCGGAGTGAACTCATTTTAGAATCGATCCTTCGAAGAGCACTCGATTTTTTAACATCCCCAGGCAGAGGTCCCCAAACAAAGGGTAGCGCAGGCGAAGCACCCGAATGAACAGGCAGCCGATCAGGGCCGAGAAAAAGATGATGAGCGGCATCGAATGCCGATTCGGCGTAGAGATGTTTCGAATATTCCATAGCTTGCCTATGCCAGACGACGGATCTCCTGTATTTGCCGTAAAGAGTTTTTTTCAACCGGCTGTAGCTTGATGGGACATTGACAAAATGGATGGAAACCCCGGGAAGATGCCCATCAGAGAGCGCTTCCAAAATGATGTCTCTGTATTCCTGGGTGGTGACCACACAAACATCACAAAAATTGGTGATTTGCTCAACCATCTTCCATGCCACATAGCCGGCCGAGTATTCGATAAACATGGGTTCTCTCGGATCGAAGGCAAAAGCAGAAATCAAAATTTTCAATTTTTTCATGATGAGAATGCCCGCCTTAACGGCTTGAATTCATAGATGCGTTCCCGACTCCAGCCTATCATGTTTTTTGTTTTTCCCGTCAGGCTGAGAGGATTCAGGATAGCGGTTCCACAGGTTAGAGTCAACAGGATTCCCTCCAGAAACTTAAAACCCGGAAAATTGTGCCGGGTTTGGCTGCAACGATGCCGATGCGGCAAGATCGACTCGCCGGAGGGAAGAACTGCCGATGATTGAAAATAAAGTCTTATGAATTTATGTGTCGGCAGGTCTTTAGAATGATTCGGGTTAAACGTCTGTCTCGACCTCAAATCCCTCCCGGATTGGATTTGCTTTGAAAAAGGGCATGAGCTTGATGATTTGTTCTTGATAATAGAGGCTTTTTTCGTTGGCAATAGCGTCTTCTTTGCCTTTCCACAGAGCGATAGACATCCCCTTTCCCGTCTCCCGGTCCAAGAAAAGATAAATCTTCTTGAAACCTTTCTGAGACTGAGCCGTGGGAACGATGCTCTCATGGTAAATCTTCAAAGCATCATCAATTTTATCTATCTTGAATTGCATCGTTGTAATTCTGGCAAACACAGTCCTTTCCTCCTTCAGCTGATTTTATTTCCGGAAATCCCAATCATAAAAACACATCTGTAATCGCTTATCCAAATAAACATTCGTCATATCCCTTTTTCTGAGCTTTTCTAATAAAATACCGCTTAAACTCCTATTAGTCAAATTCTCCAGCCGGATATTCACATCCAAGTTTCCGCTAAGGAGTTTTATTGAGAAAAATTTGGGGCGATTCATTATGCATAAATGCATCCGCTGCTTATCCCATGGACATTTTCAAAGATTTTAGGGCATTCAGAGTGAGCTACTGAATGGGAGCGGTTCTTAATGCTCTTTTATCTTGCATTTTTAAAATATTTTTTTCATATTAACATATCCTTGGCAGACATGGTAATATCATGGCGAAAATAGAATTTGGAGGAAGAGATTGATCCGGAAATGGAATATCCTCATATTTTTAAGCGCAATGAGCTTTCTGGCAATCCCGCTTCTATCCGAGGATCCTTTGTGTGACCAGATTGCGAATTACACCATGGATGTAAAGCTGGATACAGAGCAGAAGGCCATCACAGCCAAAGAAATTATCAGCTGGACCAACAGCACCGAACATGCTGCGGATGAGCTCTGGTTCCATCTTTACTGGAATGCCTTTCAAAACAGCAGGACCGATTTTCTTGTGGAAGGTACGGACAGGTGGGGCCCCAATTTCTACAAAAACAATAGGGACGATTGGGGCTACATCCGGATCGATTCCATCCGGCTGGTTGATGTGGAAAACACCGAAGAGTATGACCTCACTCCGACGGTACAATTCCGGCAACCGGATGACGATAACACCTTTGACCAGACTGTCATGTCCGTCGGGCTTCCGCAGCCTGTGTCAGCCGGGGATACGATCATTCTCCATATCGATTTTCATTCGAAAATTCCCAAGCCCATACATCGTACAGGTGTTTACCGAGACAGCTTCTTCATTGCCCAATGGTTTCCTAAGATCGGTGTTTTCAGCGCAGGCCGATGGAATTGCCACCAATTCCACGCCACGACCAATTTTTTCGCGGACTACGGCACGTACGACATCAGGATCACCCTCCCCTCGCATTATAAGATCGGCGCCACCGGCGAGCATCGCGATCAACAAACGAACAGTGACGGAACAACCACGCACCGCTTTGTCCAACACAGTGTGCATGACTTTGCCTGGACGGCCAGTCCTCACTATCTCGAATTCCGGGAGAGTTTTCAGTTCAGCCCCGGGAAATCGACCGAAATCACACTCCTGCTGCAGCCGTATCACAAAAACCAGAAAGACCGCTACATGAACGCCACCAAAAATGCCCTCAAACACTGCAGCCTTTGGTACGGAGATTACCCATACACCACGGTTACCTGCGTGGACCCTGCTTACAACAGCCGCAGCGGCGGGATGGAATATCCTACGCTGTTCACGGGGGGCACCTATTTCTTGACCCGAAAGGGAATTCCCCAACCTGAAGGAGTCACCATCCATGAATTCGGACACGGCTATTTCTACGGACTCGTGGGAACGAATGAATTCGAGGACGCCTGGATGGACGAAGGATTCACCTCCTTTCTCGACTCGGAAGTGTACCACGCTGCATACGGAAATCCCTTCATGTATCGGTTTTACTTCGGGATTCCCGCAATATTCAAGGAAGCACGCACCCCGATCGAATTGAAAGGAATATCCTCGCATCGACGGACATATGACATGGATATCATGCAGAACTACACCTGGAATTTCCTGAGTTCCAACAGCTATTTTGCCAATTCGTATTCCAAAGCGGAACTGATGTTGAGAACTCTCCAGCGGTATCTCGGCAGGGAAACATTCAACAAAATGATCAAGGCGTATTCCACCGAAAACTGGTTCAAACATCCCAAGCCCGAAGATTTTTACGCCATCGTCTCCCTATATGCGGGACAGGACATGAGCTGGTTTCTCGACCAATTCGTTCACGGTTCGGGAAAGCTGGACTATGCTGTCGGAAAAATCATCTCGCAGAGGAAAAAAAGGCCGACGGGATGGCTGAGCGATAAGTATATCGAAAAAGCAGGACCCAAGGAGCAAGACACGGAATACAGGAGTGAAGTCTGTGTGCGCCGTTTGGGCGAAGTGAAGATCCCCGTTGAAGTTCTCGTTGTATTTGAAGATGGAAGCGAAATTCTCGAGACATGGGACGGTCAGTACAGATGGAAGAGATTTGTGTATCAGGGACCCTCCAAACTGGAAAAAGCCGTAATTGATCCGGAGTTCAAACTGGTCATCGATGTGAATCGAACCAACAACAGCCAGACGCTGAATCCCAACGCTGCCGCCCCTTTAAAATGGACATACAAATGGATGCTTTGGATCCAGCATGGACTCGAGGTTCTAAGCCTTTTGGGAAGCTGAGATAAACCGGAGAAAAGATGAAGTACGATTTTGACAAAATTATCGAACGAAGGGGAACCTGTTCCATGAAATGGGACTCTTCCGAAAAAAGAGTCGGAGTGCGGGAGGTTCTCCCCATGTGGGTTGCGGACATGGACTTCACGGCGCCCCAGCCGGTCATTGATGCTTTGAGGAAAAGAGTCGATCACGGAATCTACGGTTATACGGATAAACCCGAATCTTACTACGAGGCTGTTGTGTTATGGATGAAAAAGAGGTTCAAATGGGATGTCGAACAAGAATGGATCGCCTTTACTCCCGGAGTGATTACCGCACTGTGCATTTCCATTCAGGCTTACACGGCTCCCGGTGATAAGGTGATCATCCAGCAGCCGGTTTATTACCCTTTTCCGGAAGTCATTCGGAGCAACGACCGCACTGTGCTCAATAATCCTCTGAAGATAGATGCCGGCCGCTATGTTATGGACTACACACATCTCAAAAGCATCATTGATCCAGGAACGAAGATGCTGGTTCTCTGCAGCCCGCACAATCCGGTAGGAAGGGTATGGACGAAAGAAGAGCTGCTGCTGCTGGCTGAGATCTGCCTCGAGCACGATATCGTCCTTGTCTCGGACGAAATCCATGCCGACCTTGTTATGAGCGGACACAAGCACACCCCAACGGCTGCCTTATCCCCTGAGATCGCAAACATCACGGTCACATGCAATGCACCGACAAAAACTTTCAATATCGCAGGGCTGGAAGTGGGATATGCGATCATACCTGACAAAAACCGACGCCGGCTCTTCAAGAAAAGTCTCAGTCGGACCGGCCTGATGCTCTCGAATATGTTCGGAATCGTTGCCCTGGAAGCGGCCTACATCCTGGGAGAAGAATGGCTCGGCCAGCTCCTGGATTATGTGGAATCGAATTATTTGTATCTGAAATCTTTCATCAAAAAAAATATGCCTCAAGTCAAAGCCTATCCTCTAGAAGGAACTTATCTCGTCTGGCTTGATTTCCGTGACTGCGGGCTCTCGGACAAGCAATTGAGAGATCTGTTTTTGCATGAAGCAAAAATCTGGCTTGTCGACGGCCCTAAATTCGGACCGGGAGGAGAGGGCTTTCAGCGGATAAACATCGCCTGCCCGAGAAAAATCTTGGAAGAAGGCCTGCAGCGAATTGCAGCGGTCTTAAGACGATGATCGGAATGTGACACGATCCCCCGCATCTGCAATCCATGGCCCACGGTTTTCTTCGCAGCTGCCTGTCGCCT
>JAFGNQ010000019.1 GCA_016926925.1 Candidatus Aminicenantota bacterium | reverse complement strand
CTCGGCAATTGACTCCGGGGGTGGCGACCTGGCTCGCAAAAATCACTGAGGAATCCGGCAGAGCCCGGCGTCCTTTGACTTGACAGGAAAAAAATCCGATCAAGGCTGGCTGCGGTATATTCGAGGTAGCTAAACTTCTGTTTTCAGAAGAGTCGCTAGGCCCGTATCTTGAACTGAATTCTTCGGTGTCAGAAATTTAATATAGGAGATGAGATCATCCCCGTTTTTGTAATAGTCGGGGATGCGGAAGGCTTCCTTGTAATCCAAAGCCCGGTAAAAAGCCCGCGTCGACTCGTATTTCGGTTGAGACGAAGTCTCTATCAGAATCATTCGTCCGGAGTCTCGGATGATCTGCTTTTCCAGCCACAGAACCAGCTCTTTCCCGTAGCCGCATCCTTGGGCCTTGGGTGATACGGCTATCCAGTAAAGATCGTAAGCCCCGTCTGTGAGCGGAACCTGTCCGTACGACATGAAACCGATGACATCTGCACTATCATTTTCAATGACTACAAGAGAGTAATCCGTTTGGTTCGCATTGTTCAAGTAGATGTCGATTTGTTCCGAAGCCACTTGCAATTCCTTTCCGGTGAACATATCCGTTGCGTGTAGGATTTCAAGAATCTTATTTTTATCAGATGCATGCATTCTACGAATCATTGGGGTTTTCTCAGAACTGCATTATGAATCATGCTTTGCCAGAATTCCTGGTATTCCAGCCCTGCGGCGGCCAGGGCTCTGGCATATCCCGCAGTCCGACTGATATCAGGATTGGGGTTGACCTCGAGTACGTAGAAGGTCCCATCGTCTGCGATGCGGAAATCGACCCGGGCGTAGTCCCTGCAGTCCATCGCTTTAAAAGCTGTGAGCGCCATCTTTTGAAGTCTCTGCATCATGGGATGGTCGATATGGGCAGGGCAAATGGGTGGAGAACCGATAAAGAGGGTGTCATCTTCGTACCATTTGGCTTCATAAGAGCAAATATGGGGAGCTCCTTCGGGCATTCCTGAAAAATCGATTTCGGAAACAGGCAAGGCTTTCGGTCCCGAATTATCGAGAATGGCGATATTGAATTCCCTTCCTTGAATATATTCTTCAATGAGAGCAGGTTGTTCATAGTTTGTGATGATTGTCGTTATGCGGCTCCTGAGTTCATCCTGAGTAAAAACGACGGCGTTTATTCCGATACCCAAACTCCCGTCTTCGCTGTTCGGTTTGACTATGAGAGGAAAATCCAGATCGATTTTTTGGTTTACCGAAGTAACAAGCGTGCAACGGGGTGTCGGGATCCCGAAAGAGCTGAGAATGGCTTTGGTCTTGAATTTATCCTGACAGAGCGCAAGGACTCTGGATGAATTCCCGGTGAAGGCAACTCCCAAAAGCTCAAAAAGCGCGGCAATGTTGGCTTCCATTTGAGGAATTCCCCGGTATCCTTCGCACAAATTGACAACTGTGTCCGGTTTCGATTCTTCAATCCACTGTAAGAACTTATGTAAGCTCTCCTTAAGCGGCAAAAGGAAGCACGAATGACCTAAAGCTGCAACTGCCTGAAAGACCTCATGAGCTGCCTTTTCGACCGCTTTTTCAGATGAGCTTTCATTGTGATATCGAGGTAATTCCTGGAATGTGTTGTAGGCGATGCCTATACACATATGATTTTTCTCTCTTTCTAGCATCTTTCCGTTCCTTGCCATCCAACGCGGTCGTTATCAATCCGTAACGCAGAATAGCTTCTTCGACAACACGGTGGATGAGCGTTGAATATGAGTAACCTGAACTCCTGGCGGCTTTGGGTAAACAGGAATTGTCTTCCGGGTTGGGGAGAATTCCTGGAAGTGGATTGACTTCTAATATGTTGGGCTCACTGTTTTGATCGAGGCGAACGTCGATGCGGCACCAGTCTTTGAGTTTCAAAGCCTGAACCGTCCTCCGGATCAACTCCTCGATTTGATTTTTCAGGGCATAAGTGATTTTTGCGGGGCAATCGAAAATCTTGAGGGGTTGATGCGGCTGGTCCCAGATCCATTTTGCCTCATAAGAATAGATAGGTGTTGCGCCTTTTGGAAGTTGAGAGTGGTCGATTTCCACAATAGGCAGAATTTCCAGGTTGGGGTAGTTTCCCAAGACACCGATGGTAAACTCCCGTCCGCTCAAAAATTGTTCAATAATGACGGGCTGTCTGTAGCGGGTGATCACGTCTTTGATTCGCTTTGACATTTCGGACCGGCTGCGGACAACGGAATTGTTCCGTATCCCTTTACTCGATCCTTCATAAAGCGGCTTGATGATCGCCGGCATTTCTACGCTATCCGGCAAAGCGGAAGGTGATTCTGCAATCCAAAACTTGGGATTTGGGATATTGTGGTAGGAAAGGATTTCCTTTGTCCTTGATTTATCGAGACAGATACCCAGCGTCAAGGGATCGGATCCTGTGTACGGAATTCCCAGAATTTCGCAGAGCGTAGGGATGTGTGATTCCCTGTTGGGGCCGAACAGGCGCTCGGATATGTTGAAAACCAAATCCGGCTTCACTTTTTTTAAACTTTCGAACGCCCATTCGTCGGATTCCACGGGAAAGACGACGAATTTTTCTTCGAGTGAGGCAATGATGGCATTTATTGTCTCATCGGAATCGCACTCCGCATACAAATCGGGCGGTGGAGGCTCGCCGTTGTCACTGTCGGTTTTGAATGTGTTCCCATAATCCCCAGAGGCCGACATCCCCTCCTTAGAGCTATAGACTAGAGCAATTTTCATAACAAAATCTCCTGATTTTCAAAATTCTCGGATTTTTTCACCCGTAGTGTGTGTTCACCTGGCGGATTCGATTGCAAGTCTTCCGAAAAATTTCCTGCACTTTCTGTTACTTATCATTCTATTGTCGTTATTCCGAACAATCTGCCGGAGTTTTTCCTCATTGTTAGGTAAAAACTCTGGAGATTCCTCATGGATATGTCCTCATACCTCGTTTGTAATCAATCTCACCCGGTTCTTCTGCGAGAAATATGCCAAATTGGTGCTTTTGGTGTTTTGCCTCGTTCAATTCATAAAATATCCCATCTAAGATGAAAAATTCTTCTTGTAGGCTTCTTCATCCGGAGGAAAGCTTCCAATTCGTCTGAAACGGCAGAATTGGGGGAGCAGGTAAGCGGCCGCCTATCGGAATTGCAAGTTCTTAAATTTGTAGAATCGGAATATTGAGTTCTTATTTCGACGGTATTCACTATGGACGGGAGCGAAAGGCTCTCCGTGTATTTTTGCTTTATCATTCAGTGAAACATGTTTTACGCATATATTGCCAGAGGACTGTCCAGCTCAATCTCGGATATAACCCAGGGCTCTCAGTTTTTCCATTTCCTTTTCACCAAGATCTTTGCTGCGAATTCCGGGAACACGGAGTATTCCGCTCATTTGTCTGATTTTTTGTATGAATGTTTCTGCATATTCCCGGGATGCTTCTGTCATAGTCTCGTCATCAATGGCATCTCTCGTATAAAACGATGGCGAGATGTCCAAATTATAATATTCCCGGCTCTCCAATCTTCCATCTGAAAAATTGAATATCCCCTGAAACGGCCATTTTATGATAGAGATCTTATGAATTCCTGCTGACGGATCGAATGCAAATGAATAGATTAAATTTTCAGTACCGGTTCTATCTTCTTCAGTCTTCAAAATGTTTTTGTCGAAGTCAAAGTCTTTATCCCGACATCCTAGATACTCAAGGACGGCCGGAGAGATTCCTGCGAGAGAAACAGGTGCTTCTACTCTTCTGCTTCCCCAGCCTGGGATTTTTACAATAAGAGGGACGTGAATGAATTGACTGTTGAGGAACTTTGTATGGCCGAAATAGCCTTCCCTTTCTCCGTGTCCCTCACCATGATCTGCGAAGAGAACGATAATGGTGTTATTCTTGAAACCGGACACATCGAGCTTTTCCAGAAATTTCCCCACATACCTGTCCATGTATTCCACTTCCAACCTGTAGTATTCCACCGCGGATTGGGTTTTTAGTATAGGTATGATTTGGAATATCTGGACAAAGCCGTCTTTATCGGCAAGGATCTCGATCCTGCCCTGAGGACCTTTCATTCTGTGTGCGCCTCCATAGAGAGTTTCGGAATATTCCAAGGTCCCTCCCGTGAATGAACTCCCCTCGCTTGTCTTCAGCCCCCGGATCACAAAATGACTGAAATCTTCCATACCGTGGTCGGCTTTGAATTCCATCAGATGTTTTCCCCTTGTGAGAGGAATTTTTTCCTTAAGGATTGCACCTCTGTATGAGTCGAGGTGAGCAATGGGTTTTTCGTCGAGAGTGATCAGGAAATCTCCTGTAATTTCTGGAGGGGCATAGGGTGTGTGCGGGTCGGAATAATGAACGAATAGAAAAAATCTCTCATTTCCTGCGGACCGGATTGCGGCTATGGCTTCGTCGGTTATTTTTTCGGCGGGAGCAAAGAACACCATGCTCTCGCCGAGGCCTTCGTGGAATTTTTGAAATCCGCAATTCACCCCTGTTTCACTGCCCAGGGTTCCCAGGGATGTAACGGCGATCGTATGATAGCCGAGCTCTGTGAATACCTGTTGGATTGTTTTATGGCGGCCGTCATATTTGTCGTCGTTGCCGTAAACGCCCAATTCGTGAGGGAAGCGAGACGTAAAGACCGACAAATGTGAAGGAAGGGTTTGCGTGCATGTGCTGAACGCTCTGTCAAAAACAATAGAATTTTCTGCAAATTTCTTCAAATGAGGTGTGTAGGCATGGGCTCCTTTACCCGTGTCGATATAGTCGTAGCGGGTTGTATCGAGGCTTATAAACACGACGTTGTGCTTCATGCTGTTCTTGCGTGTACAACCCCCGAGAACGAGAAGAGTTAGACAGGCGAGAAGCATGATTCGCTTAGGGATCAGAAGCCTGAACATTTTCAATCCGTACATTCGGCTGGGAATTGTCCCGGATCCGGGTTCGAATCTTGAGTCAGGGGGGTTAACGACCTGAAAATCCGGTTGGCATCTCGATGAGATATTCCCGGGGAGAACAGCTCTAGCGGGTCATCCATGACTTGCTCCTGACCGAAAAAACGGCAAAAGGAAAAATCCACCATAGGCATAGAGCCGTGAGGAGTCCATAAGGGATCCCATAGAGAAAAACGATATTCTTTTGACTGCGCAGATAATATAGGGATAGGAAGAACGATCCGAGAATGATGAATGAGAGGTGGCGAAGAAACAGGACAGGTTGTGCAGCGAAAGAATAAATAATGATTCCGAACGCAAACAGGTGAAATGGGTAGATAATATTCAAGAAGAAAAAATCTATCAAGGGAAGGGCACGGTTTCGATTTCTGTATTTGGAAAACATGAATCTGGAGAAGAGCACGGTTTCTCTAAAGCAGCTCCGGTTCCAGCGTATGTACATTTTGACCATTTTCTTAAAGCGTGCAGGAACCCTTGTGAAAACGACGGCGTTGGATTGAAATCTTGTCATGAAACCTGATTTCAGAATGAGGGTTGTCAGGGCTCTGTCTTCTCCGTAAGTGCATTCAGAATTCAGAAATTTCTGGTTTTTCCAATCGTCGAGAAACTTTAAAACGATATCCTTCCTGTAGGCCGTGAGAGCACCGGGACAACATAAAACTGTGCCGAAAACGCTCTGATAAGCGCGGCCGAAATTGAAGGAGAGAGAGTAGCGAACAGAGAGCATTCGTGTGAGGAGGGTGTCTTTCCTGTTCCAGACTTCGACCCTTCCGGCCACAGCACCGCATTTCTTGTCTTGTAAAAGGGGGACAACGATGTTGCGCAGAGCGTTGGGATCGATCCGGCTGTCCGTATCAACGGTTACGATCATTTCGCCTTTTGCGATCTTCACACCTCTGTAGATGGCGGTTCTCTTGCCCATGTTCTTTGGGAAATGGATCACTTGGCAATGATCTTTGTGTCTTTTTTTGGCATCCATCATTTTTTGCAGCGTTGAATCAGTAGAACCGTCGTTGATGGCTATGACCTCGAGTCTATCTTTGGGGTAATGGCTGGCAAATATGGATTCGATCGATTCAAGGATGGAATCCTCCTCATTCAGAGCGGGCATAATGACCGAGATCGATGGCCAAATCGTGTTTTCTCTAGGTATCACTGGCTTGTATCGAATCCAGAGGATAGTCCGAAAGAGCAATCCTACCGTCATGACGATGGACGATGGGATGAGAAAATATGTAGAGAACTTCAAAAATTTTGTAGACGTCAGAAAGTCCTTCCAGATGTCAAATACTTGGAACTTGAGAGACAATGCCAGCACTCCGATGCTGAAAACCGCGATCATCAGTGCCAGCAGGAAATCCTTTTTTTCAATAGACGGGAAGACCAGCCCGAGGTTTCTCCGGGGAACGGACTTTTCTAATGTAAGCGAGAGATGTGTCATTATTCTTAAGTAGCATGAATAAGCGAAAAATGTGCCAATGACACAGTTTCAGCGAATTTTGCAGTTTTTCGGAGATGCTTAGAGAAGATATTTTCAAATCGTGACCGAAAGTCCGCTTTTTTGGTATGGGCTTTATAGCACGGGCTGCTTTGTGCGGAACAATCAGAGTAATAGCGGAACTCGGAGTTCTGGTGCTCCATTGTTTGACCGATTCGGTCTGGTTCTCATTTCTTTCAACCGGGTTTGATTTAACATGTGGGCTGCTCTCTCGGGACAATTGTCCGGCTGTCGTCTTATCGAGAAACATGTCATCATTGAGGGCCTGTTCCGTTTTGAATTGGCACGATTAATGCTGATAATGCATTCCAGAGAAAAGACACTTTTTAAGATGAATCGAACAAAGGTTGAGAAAGGATTGGAAGGCCTGAAAGGCATTATTCTTCCTGCAAGATGGGATTCCGGAGGCAACGTCGTAGCTATTTCGATTTCTACTCATGGAGAGGAAGAGTACCTCATCTGCAATGATTCCAAAGGAATGGCGTTGTTCGGCTATCTTCATGAATTAGTCCAGGTTACAGGACGCTTTAAGGACATACGGGGTGTCAAATGTATTGTAATCAAAGAGGTAGAAAGATGTCCGGTGGCTCTCTCCTTTCCCTCGAACGCCTCTCCCGAATTGAATCGCCATTCCTGAAAAACAATGCACTTATAGAGCGTCCTTCCTTTCAATAATCGTATCCCGCGTGTTTTGATTTGTGATATAATCCCTCTGAAATATAAAGTAATTTTCCTGAAAGAGCGATGAATTCCATTCTTTTCGTTTCAAAGGTAGAAGGAGCTTTCCAAACATTCCGCTCTTCCTTACCCCGACAGTACTCCATAGCTCAATCGGACGATAAAAGCTCTGCTTTAGCCGCTCTTCAGAAAAAGCGCTATGATTTTATATTTATTGACATTGAAGTCCTCCTTGAATCGGAAAGTAAAAATGAATATCGAGATTCTTTTTTGCCTTTTTGGGACCTCTATCCCACTCTTGAGATTGTAGTGCTGTGCAAACAAGAGCTGCTGAGAGAGGCGGTGAAAGCCGTCAAAGCGGGAGCGAATACATATCTCACATACCCTCTGGACTCGGAAGAGCTGATATTCATCATCAACAGCATTCAAGAGTACAAGATCATGGAGTCTGAACTCGACTATCTCAGAGCTCAATTCTGGCACTCCGACGACCTGGATTTTATTCAGACGAAAAGTCCTGCGATGCAAAATGTATTCGAAAAAATCCAAGCTGTGGCTCCTACCAGGAGTACGGTTTTACTCCAGGGCGAGACTGGTACCGGAAAGGGGGTGTTGGCCAACCTCATTCATCGTCACAGTCATCGCTGCAACAATTCTTTCATCACGGTACACTGCGGGGCCATTCCCGATACTCTTCTTGAGAGCGATCTCTTCGGGCATGAAAAAGGCTCCTTCACCGGAGCCGACCGCAGAAGGCTGGGAAAATTTGAGATAGCCAAAGGGGGGACGATTTTTCTTGACGAGATTGGAACGATTTCACCGTCTGCGCAGATAAAACTTTTACAGATTCTTCAAGATCAGACTTTTCAGCGGGTGGGAGGAGACGAACTCATTACTGCGGACGTCCGGATCATCACAGCTACGAATACGCATTTGGAAGGCATGTGCGATGAAGGGAAATTCAGAAAGGATCTCTATTATCGGTTGAATGTTTTTCCTATCGAAATACCTCCCCTAAGAGAGAGGAGGGATGATATTCCTCATATCTGCCGGATGATCCTGAAAAAAATAAACAGGCTTCATGCTAAGGATATTCTTGCCGTTCAACCTCGAGTCATGGAGGCTTTTCTTCAGTACGAATGGCCGGGAAACATCAGAGAATTGGAGAACCTGATTGAACGGGCTTATATATTGGAAAGTTCGTCGGTTTTGACTAAGGAGGGTTTTCCGGCCGAGCTTTTCGAGGCAGACCCGTCTTTGGTCGAAGTTACAGCAGATACAAGCTTGACTTTAGCCGGCGTGAGACAGAAGGCTGTGGACGACATTGAAAAGCGTTATCTCAAAATCCTGCTGGCTGAGCGCAAGGGACGCATAAAAGATTCCGCCAGAACCGCGGGCATATCCACGCGGCAGTTGCACAAATTGATGAAAAAGTACGGGCTTCGAAAGGAAGAATTCAAACCTCTTTTTTAAATGACCGTGCCGTCTGGAATGACCGAGTTTTTAGGGATAACGATAATTCCCTCCCTGATCATATAGTGCGCTTCCGTTTTCTCCGTAATGTTCTGGATGTTCACGAGTTTTACGCCGTTTCCGATGCGAGCGTTTTTATCGATAATGGCGTTGCGGATATCACAGTCGTTCCCGATTCCTATTTTGGGCACCCCATTTTTTATGTTTTCCAAAATCTCTGCATCCGATTCGAAATAGTCGGCACCCATGACAATCGTTCGTTCTAAAGAACAATTTTCTCCGATCCGGGAACGGATGCCAATGATGGAATGCACGATTTTCGACCTGTTGATGATGCTGCCCTCGCAGAGGATGGAATGATGGACCTCTGATGATAGAATCTTTGATCCTGGGAGGAAGCGGGCGCGGCTGAAGATCGGCTTGTTTTCATCGTAGAAATTGAATTTCGGAAGAGGTTGTGTCAGCTCGATATGGACGTCGAAAAAGCTCCGTATGGTTCCGATGTCTTCCCAGTATCCGTCGAAAAAATAGGCGAAGACCTTTTTTTCCTGGATGGCATACGGGATAACCTCCCGGCCGAAGTCTTCGAACGCCGTGTTGTGCAAGAGGTCGACAAGAACTTTCCACTTGAAAATGTAGATGCCCATCGAGGCAAGATGGGTTCTGTCAGAGGGATGGGCTAAGAATTTTTGAAGGACTTTCTGAGGGACCTCCATGTTTTTCAGTTCTTCAGGCTTTTTCGGCTTCTCCAGGAACTCTTTGATCTGAGCCAGGCCGTTCACTTTCATGATGCCTAAATCGGGAGCTTGAGTTCTGGCAACGGGATAAACCGATATGCTGATATCCGCCTTTTTTTTCAGATGAAAGGCTATAAAATTTTGATAGTCCATTCGATAGAGATGATCACCGGATAGAATCAGCACCAAATCTCCCCGGCCTTTTAGAAAATGGAGGTTCTGTCTGACAGCATCGGCTGTTCCTTGGTACCAATCTTTGCTATCAGAGGTCTGCTGTGCTGATAGGATGGTAATGAAGTCCTTGGTGAAGGCATCAAATCGATAAGTGGTGAAGATATGGCGGTGAAGCGATTCCGTGCTGTATTGTGTGAGGATGAAAATCTTACGAAGGCCCGAATGGATACAATTGCTGATGGGGATGTCGATAAGGCGAAACCTGCCGGCTATGGGAACTGCGGGCTTGCTTCGTTTTTCCGTCAGCGGATAAAGGCGGCTGCCGGCTCCCCCCGCCATTATGCTTGTTACGACATCGACCATGCTAAGACTCCCTGAATTCTGAATCAATTATATACGAAATCGATATCAAAATCAGTCGTTAACAAAATTTACCGGGAAAACAACGATATCCGCATCCTGGCTCCTCAATCAATTCATATTACTGCGCAGATTTAAAAGTATCGAGGTGATAATCTCCTGAATCAGGCGATTTCTTTTGTTTCATTGTAGTGATTCAGGATCTCCAAAACAGCTTCCGCCCATCCTCGAGGGCCGATTCCATCCGCTCGAATCAAGGTCGTTAAGGAAGGTACTGAGTCATGGGTTCCATCCAAGTGGAATGGTATAGGCATCCCATGCCGCAGGCATTGAATTGACCCCACCTGGTCACTGTGGTATATCTTGTGCGGGAAGGACATTTCATGAGCCTCTCGGATATGGCGTTCACGCTCCTCGGCATCACTCTGTTGCTTCTATGCTCTGCTTTTTTTTCGAGCACGGAGACAGCCCTGTCCGCACTTTCTAAAATTCAAATCCTCAGAATCCGCAAAGACAAACGGAAGAGTTCAAAAGCGATTGTTCGCTTTTTGGACGAACCCAGGCGGCTCTTCATCTCGGTTCTCTTTGGAAACACGCTCGTCAACATGGCTTTTGTGAGCATTACAGGCTCCCTCATTTATAACAATATCTTTAAGGGAAAGAACGCTGCGGTTGCTTATGTTGCTGCCATTCTCAGCCAAACACTCGTGCTTTTGATCTTCGGGGAGATTACACCCAAGACGTTCGCCGTCAAGCACTCCGTCAAATTATCCAGATCAGTCGCCTCGCCCTTATGGCTCTTCTCTCAAATCATTTTCCCTTTTCGGAAAATATTGAGGCTTTTTACGGACATACTCTTGCCGTTTTTTGGAGTCCGCAGCGTGGTTGATAAAACGCCGATCACGAGTGAGGAGATCAAAGCCTCCGTAAGAGCAACGGAAGAATCCGGGGCTCTGAGTCCGAAAGAAGGAGAGCTTTTGTACAACATTTTTGATCTCCAGGATACCCGGGTCAGAGAAGTCATGACTCCCCGTACCCAAATGCGGTGCGTCGAAGTATCGGAGACCATAAAGACAGCCTTTAATAAGGCTAAAAGCGCCGGTCACTCAAGACTTCCTGTGTATCGTAACGAGATCGACAATATCTGTGGAATATTTAACGTCAAAGACCTGCCGCGCTGGAAGCGAACAAAGGTGGATAAGCTGGGGAAAAAAAGTTTGGAAGAGCTCAGCCTTGACGAATTCCTCACCAATCAGGATATTTTGGGGGCACTCAACCCGGAGCATAAAAATACGCTTATAAGACCGCCTTTTTTTGTTTATAAAACGAGAGACATCGGGTCCCTGATGAGAGAGATGAACAAGAAAAAGCAGCATATGGCTGTAATCCTGGATGAGTATGGCGGCGTTTCGGGGTTGGTGACGGTTGAGGATATCGTTGAAGAGGTTGTCGGAGAGATCGCGGATGAGTATGATCCTATCCCCTACAAAAAAATCACCCGGGATTCATCCGATCCAATGAGCTATATTGTGCCTGG
>JAFGNQ010000149.1 GCA_016926925.1 Candidatus Aminicenantota bacterium | reverse complement strand
CCCCTCGGCTTCCATTTTCTCTCCACCGATTCCGAAGAAATGGGAGGAAGGATGCTTTTTTTTAAACTGATGGATGAGGCCGGCGCCGTGCTTGTCTCCGGAATTTTCACCGGCGATAACACAAATGGGCTGCGTCAATCCTGTTCTTCCTGTCCGAAATAGACGATTTCAGGCATATTTTGAGGATCCATGCCGTAAAAAAAGAGCCATTTGTCGTAGGAGGACTCGTTGAGGTAAATCTTAAACGCTTTTTCTGTCGATGAGCTGACGACTCCGATGACGGCCGGATTGTCGACTGCGGGAAGCGCACTGAGCGGGACAATATAAACCTTCTGAAAGGATTGCTCGTCCGTTCTTCCCGCTTCACCCTGCCGCTGACGGTTTTTTTGCGAAGGCTCTTGTCGCCTCGGCGCTGCTGTCGCTCCTCTCTGATAAGGGAGGATAATGTTCCACTCACCGTGATGGCTCATAGGATCTCTGTACAGGCGGCGCAGGCATTTCTCTTCGACAAGCTCTTCCAGGGTCTTCGGATACTGGCCTGGTTTTTTGAGTTGGTACAGTCTGACGGCTTCGATATATTGTTTGCCCCTGAAGATGAGTTCCTCTTCATTCTCTCGTTGGATTTGTGTCTTCCAAACGGGTACGGCCACAAGGAGGCCGATGCTGATAACCGAAACGGCAAAAAGAAGGATGAGCAGTGTGTATCCTTTTCTTTTTTGAATCATAGATCTATTATGATGACCGTCGATATTGCCTGTTTCACCAGGTGTTATAGAGTGTCCCGTCAAGGGCGGTTTTCTCCGAGCCTGACATGACATCCGAAATACCCGGCTGGACTCCGGCAATCAGATCCTCTTCCGTGAGCATTTCTTGAATCTCAACCCATGTATCCGCTGATTTTGTCATGGGATCGACGGGAATTTTCATGATGTATTCTTCGTCCACTAGTGTCTGGAGCGAGACCGGGTATTGTCCTTTATCGGAGTAATACTGCCGGATCAATTTTCTCATGAGAAAGAGGTCTTCTTTCAGCACGGCTTCTCTGGCTCTTATCGTCGCTGTCTTATACTGAGGAAGTCCCAGGCCGACGAGGATTCCGATCAGGGCAAAAACGATAATGATCTCGATCAGCGTAAAACCATTCCCTGATCGTGCAGACTCCAGGTCTCTTGCTTGTTTGTTTTTTATCGGTTTTCTCATCGGGGTTTCAATCCGCTTGTTTTTTTACCAGTCTTGATACTTTGTTCCATCAAGAGCTGTGCCGGGGCTGCGCGTGAAGACATCATAGACGTTTTCTCCTCCCCATACGGTTGAATCTGAATCATCCTGGTAAGAGCGCAATCCCCACTCTTCGGAATTGGTCATGGGGTCCTTAGGGATTCTTCGTAGGAATTTCACGAGCTTGGTTTTTTCCTCTCCTTCCTCGGTTAATTTAATTTCCACACCTTCTACGAGGACTTCCAACTCGGGGGGGTAGCCTTCGGTCTCTTCGTCGAACTCGAATTTTTTTTCATCAGCCAGTTTTTTATAGGCATCTATGGCTTCTCTCAGTATTCTCAGGTTGCGCCGCAGAGTGATTTCTTTTTCTCTTTTGACCGCCACTTTGGCCAGGGGCATGGCTGCTATAGCCAGAATGGAGAGGATAGTAAGGGTCACCAGCATCTCGACTAGAGTGAATCCCTTTTTCGGAGAGGCTGGTCTCATCATTGGTTTAGTTTTGAAAATATATCAAAACCGGTTTTTATCGCGTCGTTGCTGATACGGCGGCCTTTTGTTGCGGTTGTCATAGTTGTCTTGGTTGTTCGATCCTTTTTCGAGGGCTTTCATGCTCAGCCGTATCTTATTGTTTTCGTCGATGGAGATGACTTTCACTCGGATAGCCTGTCCGAGTTTCAGAACGTCCCTCACACTTCTCACCCTCTGGTGCGAGATCTCGGAAATATGAAGAAGGCCGTCGATGTTGGGAAGAATTTGGACGAAAGCCCCGTAGTCCTCGATCCGGACCACTTTTCCGTCGTAGGTCTGGCCTTCTTCGGCTTCGATTGTGATCTCCCTGATCATCTGTCTGGCTCTTTCGGCAGCTTCCACATCAGTAGAGGCAATGGTGACCTTTCCGCTCTCATCGATGTCAATTTTTGCATTCGTCTCCGCGATTATTTTTTTGATGATTTTGCCGGCGGGACCGATGACATCGCCGACTCTGTCCGGCTTGATGTAGATGTTGATAATCCGTGGAGCATAACGCGAAATTTCGGGCCTGGGAGTGGCAATCGCTTCTTTCATTTTTTCCAATACTTTGAGTCGTGCCAACCGGGCTTTATCGAGTCCCTCTCTCAAAATTTGGATGGAGAGCGACGGTATTTTCAAATCCATTTGAATGGCGGTGATGCCTTTTTCCGTCCCCGCCACTTTGAGATCCATGTCTCCGAAATGATCTTCCAGTCCGGCTATGTCGGTCAGCAGGGCATAACGCTCGCCTTCTTTGACCAGCCCCATTGCGATTCCCGCTACGATCATTGAGAGCGGAACTCCGGCATCCATCAGCGACAGCACACCCCCGCAAACAGTAGCCATAGAAGAGGAGCCGTTGGATTCCAAAATGTCGGATACAATTCTGATCGTATAAGGGAATTCATCTTCGGTCGGAGTCGAGGGAAGAATGGACTTTTCCGCCAGTGCACCATGTCCGATTTCGCGCCTGCCGGGCCCTCTGAGAAAGGAAACCTCGCCCACGCTGAATGGAGGGAAATTGTAGTGAAGCATAAACCTTTTCTCGCCTTCTTCACCCAGGCTGTCGATTCGTTGGACATCTTCGAATGTTCCAAGCGTAACCGTAGCCAAACACTGGGTTTCACCCCGTGTGAAAATAGCGGATCCATGCGTCCGGGGCAGAATTCCGACTTCAGCGGTGATCGGCCTCAGTTGATCGAATTGTCTTCCGTCAACACGCTTTCCTTCATTCAGAATGAGCTCCCTGACCATATCTTTCTGTATCTTATAAAAAGTCTCCTTGACTTCACTTCTTTCGTCTGCTTCCTCTTCCGGGATTTTTTCCAGGAGCGAGTCCAGAATTTTGTAAGTCTTTTCATCTCTGGCTTTTTTGCCTTCGGTTTGCATTGCTGCTTTAAGGGAAGAAGCGATATCTTGTCTAATCTTGTCGATTTTCTCCTGAGGGATTTCTTGAACGGCGAATGCTCTTTTTTGAATATTCAGCCTCTGGTTGAGTTCTTTTTGAACACGTATGATTTCGGCAATGGTTTTTTTTGATTCCTCGCAGGCGCGAATGATGATATCTTCACTCACTTCTGTACACCCGGCCTCAATAACGATGATTCCTTCTTCCGTGCCGACCACAGTCATGTTCAAAGGGCTCTCGTCACGCTGCTTCGTTGTGGGATTGATGACGATCTCATCGTTGAGGTATCCAAGTTTCACCGCTCCCAATGGAGTTGTGAAGGGGATATCGGAGCAATACAGAGCAGCGGACGCACCGATAATTCCGAGAGTGTCGGGTTCGTTTTCTAAATCCGCAGAAAGAAGGAGAGCGACAATCTGCGTGTCGCAAAAATAGCCTTCAGGGAACAGGGGCCTGATCGGTCTGTCGATCAGGCGGCTGAGGAGTATTTCTCTTTCAGAGGGCCTTCCTTCGCGTTTGAAAAATCCTCCCGGGATTTTTCCCGCGGCATAGGTGTTTTCCCTGTAATCCACAATCAGTGGAAGGAAAGGCTTTTTCTCTTTGACATCTTTTTTGGATGTTGCGGAGACGAACATCACTGTGTCTCCGTATCTTATCAAAGCTGACCCGTCCGCTTGCGTCGCGACCTTATTGATGTCTATGGTAAGTGTGCGTTTATTGATTTCTAGATGGATTGATTGATGGTTCATGATGGGATCCTAAGGCCGGCCTATTTACGAATCTCTAACTTTTTGATGAGATTTTCGTAACGCTTGACATCCTGATTTTTCAGGTATTCCAGAAGCCTTTTTCTCTGTCCAACGAGCTTCATGAGTCCGGTTCGGGAATGAAAGTCTTTTTTGTGCGTGGAAAAATGCTCTGTGAGATATTTAATTCTGTTGGTGATGATGGCGATCTGAACCTCAGGTGAACCCGTATCTTTGGGATGTGTCTTATTGCCTTTGATAATTTTTTCTTTCTCTTCTTTGTTCAACACCTGTATTTTCTCCTTTTGATAATGTAATATGCTATCAGAAATGATGCGGATTGTAAATCTTTAATTCTCTGATAGATGCATCCCGGGAACAGAGCTGCCCCTCTCTTGATTAGACCGTATTCGAAGGGAATTCTCTCCGTCATTCTCGGATCTCACGTCTATCCGTGATGAGGCTTAGCCGGACAATCCTATTCTTCCGTACCTGCAGCAGCTTTGGATCCCATCCGCGATTCCGTTGCTGTAATATGTGCCGGGTTAGATAGGCTGGAATGGTTTTCCATGATGACGTACTCAGACATAGAGCTTAGGGATGTTTGGATGCGAATACGGTTATTGTTGAGAGCTGAGATGTTTTTTTCTCCGGAGAAGCTGCTGTGCGTACTTTGAGTCTATGCCTCCCATTGTGCCCTTGATCTCCTTCAATTTCATCTCCACCTCTGCTAGTGTCATCCTGTTGATTTTCTTTTTTTTCGGAGGGGCAGCCGGAGGCTGCTCTGCGGCTTCACCAGGTTTCTCTTTGGGGACTTCTTTTATCTCTTTGACATCTGCCGTCACTTCCGGTTTCGGCTCTTCCTTTTTTTCTTCCTTTGGCGGTTTGTCTTCCGGTTTTGATTCCGGAATAGGTTTTTCTTCGGCCTTTTTTTCTTCTTTTTCCTTTGCGGGCTCTTCTACGGGTTTGTCTTTTTTTGGCGCTTCCTTAACTTTATCAACCGGTTCTGTTTTTTCTTTATGCTTATCCGTTTCGGGCTTTTTTGCCTCTTCTTTTTCTTTCAGCTTCGGCTTAGCTGT
>JAFGNQ010000148.1 GCA_016926925.1 Candidatus Aminicenantota bacterium | reverse complement strand
TAAAATCTTTATATAAAAAGCACTTTTTTATTCATGAATTAGAGCTAAGAAGATGGATACGCACTGATGGAGTACGATATATAATTAAAGAAATTGCAATTACTAACTATTGACCTTTCATTCTCACAACTGCACAAAAAATAGGCAATAGCGATATCCACAACCTGTGAAAATCCGCAACCCATTTATTTGCAGCATATTACGCTACACATCATAATTGTGTCGCATAATGGTTATTATGTCAACTCGCAAATAAAATAAATATCAGCTCGATTTTAAGCTCGTGATGACTTCTTCCAGTATTTTGATAATATCGTCTTTGGATATTTCTTTTTTCCTGAATTCTATCCTTATTTTATAATCCGAGCCTGTCGGCTTAAAGTTATAAACGTATTTTTTGGCCTTTTTTTCACTGCCTTTTATCCGCTTGGATAGCTCACGTGTGTCCTCACGACGCAGATCTCTTTCTTGAATATACTGAACTAAATCCGACATATCATTTACATTTTTTTGTTTGGCTATTTCAATCAGCGTCGAACGGCTTGTTATTCCATATTCTTTACATATTTTTCGTATTTCTTTTGGGATTTTCACCAAATTTATCGTCTCGGTTATGGTGGATCGGGCTTTTCCTATTTTTTGCGCAATTTGCTGGTGACTGTAACCATAGAGCTCCGCTAGAGACTGAAGTCCATCCGCCTCTTCAAATACGGCTAAATCTTTGCGTTGCAGATTCTCAATAAGCGCAATCTCCATGGCTTCGTTATCTTCAACATTCTTTTCAATACAGGGCATCTCTTTCAAGCCTAAGCGTTTAGAAGCAATATAACGCCTTTCTCCGGCAATTATCTCGTAACTGCCGTGACGAGGCCTTACTATTATAGGCTCCAATATGCCCTTTTCCTTAATCGATGCCATCAACTCATCGATGTCGCCCAATTCGCTGCGTGCCTGTTGAGGATTCGGATCTATTTTGTCAATGGGAATCATGCGAATTCTAGGCCCTACTGTACGTGTAGATATCAATTCAACAAAATGTCCATCATGCCGCATGCCTAAAGTTTCAGGCAGGCCGGTCTTTTTGGTCTTTTGCACGATTCAAAATCTCCTTCACAACTTTTTTGTATTGGATCGCTCCCACGGATTGCGGCGCGAATGTAAATATGGACTCCCTGAAGGCAGGACTTTCCTCAAGCTTTACGCTCTTTGATATTACATCCTTGAATACGATTTTTCCGAAGACCTTCTTAATTCTCGTTAGTACATCCCGTGAAATATTCGTTCGCTTATCGTGGAGAGTAACAAGGACACCTAGAATTTGAAGGTTGGGGTTAGCCACTCTTTTTACTTTTTCGATTGTCTCCAGAAGATCATCCGTTCCTTCCAGACAAAGATAAGAGGATTGTATCGGAATGAGGATGAAATCGGAGGCGACAAGCGCATTCAATGTGATCAAACCCAGGGTCGGCGGAGTATCGATTATAATGAAGTCATATTTTGATTTTACGTGACTCAGAACATCTTTGAGCCTGTAATGGCTGTCGATATCCCCTAAAAGAGCCGGTTCCAGCTTTGCCATCGAGATCTTGGAAATGGCAACATCCAGACCAGGAATCGTAGATTTTACAATTGCTTCCACAATGTCACGATTAGCACCGCTAAGCACATCATATAGTGATTTTTCGTACTGACCCGGATCTTTAACCGTAGATATGGTGCTGTTCGCCTGAGGGTCTATATCGACAAGCAGAGTACTTTTCCCCATAAATGCTAGCGCAGCGGAAACGTTGAGGGCGGTTGTCGTCTTACCGACTCCCCCTTTCTGGTTCGTAACGGCAATGATCAAACTGTGCCTCCTGGGTCAGTGAAGATGTGTACGATATAGTAAATAAATCAAAATATCAAGATAATTTTAAAATTGGAATGTCGGCATGCCGACAATATGGCTTAACTATTTGAATTAAAACAAGTTATCTATATAAATAGACTGTAATGGAGATAGGAAGAGGCCTACCTGCCTAGATACAAATTGTCAGGATCGAGATCGTCTCTGAGAATGCTCAGCTCTTCATGCGATGGCGCTCTTGTTGTTTCGAGAGAATCGTTTATCGGGATATCCCATGAAATGGTGTTTTTGAGCTCATCCAGGCTCGCATTGGGATAGATTTCGGACAATATCATTTCATGTGTGTCCGACGTAAAAGTATAAACTCCAAAATCAGTTATCACTAGAGATGGCCCTCCACCTGGGATGGAAGGCGCTGCTGCACCTCTTTTTACAGCGAGATGACCGGGACTCGTAACAAAATCAATTTTTTCAGGGAAATTTCTCTTCGTCTGCTTCAGGATGATGATGACTTTCTTAGCATGAACGGCAATATCGCAGGCGCCCCCGGAGCCCGGCAATCGCACCTTTGGATGTGCATAATTACCGATTACCGTAGAGTTGATGTTGCCATGTCTGTCGACTTGCGCCCCGCCGAGAAACCCGACATCTATCAGCCCTCCCTGGAGGTAATAGTAAAAAACTTCGACCATTGGGCAGACAGAGATAGAATCGGTGACAAGGCACGGATCCCCTATCGAAAGAGGAAGTCGCGATGGAACGGCTCCGACAGCACCGGATTCATATATCAAGGTCAATTCCGGAGCTTGAAGCCTGCGTGCAAGGTTACAGGCCAAATTGGGCAAACCGATGCCCACAAATACCACCTCGCTGTTCTTGAGCTCTCTGGCGGCTCTAGTCACCATGATCTCTTCAGATGTAAATGAACTACTCATAGCGTCTCCCCTATCGTTCCATACTTCATGACTCAATATCCGTAGTTGACGGGCGGTGCAAGTTTCTGACCGGCTTTAAGTTTTTCTAAAATCTCAGGCCCCAATTTATCCCTGTATTCACTTCGATCGGATACCCCGTATATCCATTCGTCTATGTACCACTCCATTGTGTTTCTGTCCTTTGAGATTTTGTGCCAATCCACATAAAATCTATTATCTCGATCGTAATACCCCTGCGCATAACTCGGGTGAGCGGCCAAGGGCTCGATCACGACCGCGTCTACTTTCATTCCGGGGATAATGGTCCTGTTGGGATCCGATCGAATGACAGCGCTCTCTACGAGCTCTTCAGCAACAATGATCACCTTTTTTGAGGCAAAGGCCGCTTCGCGCTGCACCCCCATCAATCCCCATATCTGGGCATTTCCTTCTGCATCCACTCTCTGGACCTGGATGACAGCCACTTCGGGGTTCAATGCAGGCACAGCTGCATATTCTCTTCCGGAAAAGGGACATTTGACTTTTCTTATATTCGGGTTCATCTCACTGAGCGTGCTTCCGGAGAAGGTATCCAAGTGCATGAAGGTCATTTTAGAAGCCCCGGCAACAAACCTGGCAACCATACCAAAATGTGTGTACTCTTCAATGGCAATCTCCCTGGGAATCCCCTGCTCCACAGCTCTCCTTAGACCGTAGAGAGGGCCAACCCCTGGATTTCCCGCCCAACTGAATACGACTTTCTTCACACAACCGGCGGCGATGAGCTGATCATAGATGAGGTCGGGAGTGAGGCGACAGGCCGTTAAGTCCCTTTTTTTCTGCCTTATGATCTCATGGCCAGCTGCAAAACATATAAGATGAGTAAATCCCTCAATAACGATCGTATCTCCGTCGCTGACGAACGTGCTGACGGCATCGTGCATGGTCATCAGTTTGTTCTGCATAGGTCTATCTCCGTTTGTCATAGGTGGAAAGCAATTCCGAAAAAATTTCTACAATGCGGTCTATTTGGTCCGAATTGATGACTAAGGGAGGACAAAACCGAATAACGCTGTCCCCGCAGGAAAGAAGCAGAAGTCCCTTCTGGAAGGCTTCGCTCACGATCGTATGCACTTCCTCCACAGCCGGCTCTTTAGATTTTCTGTCTTTGACCAGCTCGACTCCCACCATAAGCCCTATGCCGCGAACATCTCCGATAAGGGAATGCCGATCTTTAAGTGCCTTAAGCTTGGATAAGAGACGATCCCCCATTTTTGAGGCATTGCTTATCAACTCCTCCTCGATCAGGTCCAGAGTGGCCAGGGAAGCCTCGCATGAAACAGGATTCCCGGCGAATGTGCTGCCGTGAGTGCCCGATTCCCATCTCATAAGCCTCTCTCGTGCGATGACCGCACCCAACGGAAGACCTGAAGCCAAGCCTTTGGCCAACAAGACAACATCGGGCTCTACATGAAAATGCTCCAAAGCCAGAAATTTTCCCGTCCGCCCCATCCCCGATTGGATTTCATCGGCAATATACAAGATTCCGTTTTCCGCTGTGAATTTACGTAGTTTCTGATGAAATTCCATGGGAGGAACGACATAACCGCCTTCTCCCAAAATGGGTTCAACAATGACAGCGGCGATGTCCTCAGGACTCATTAAAAACTTACACAGTGTCTTTTCTATGGCATCCGCACAATAAACACCACAGGAATCATAGCTCAAGTTATAGGGACATCGGTAGCAGTAACCGTAGGGAACATGGTAAATTCCGGGCAAAAACGGCCCGAAGTAGCTTCTCTGCTTGGCCTTGCTCGCCGTAAGACTCAATGCACCAATGGTTCTTCCATGGAAAGCACCAAGAAAGGCGATCAGATTGTTCCTGTCGGTGTGGTAGCGCGCCAGTTTTATGGCGGTTTCAACGGCTTCGGCTCCGGAATTGGTCATGAACACTTTCTTGTCATCGGATATGGGCGTCAGACAAGCCAGTCTTTCCATGAGCTCGGCGAAACTGCTGTAGTAAAAATCGGTCGAGCAAATATGGAAAAATTTCCCGACTTGTTCTTGAACAGCCCGGACGACTTTAGGATGGCTGTATCCGGTAACATTCACGGCGATTCCGGCCATGGCGTCTAAAAACCGGTTTCCGTCCACATCCTCAACCACAGCCCCCTCCCCTCTTGCAATAACCAGGGGGTACTCTTTGATGTAAGAATTGGATGCGTAGTGGCTGTCTCTAGCGATAATCTCTTTTGCCTTTTTCCCGGGCAGTTCCGTTTTTATAAGCGGTGCGGATATTGTCATGTTTTTTTTCTCCATTCAATTTTCAGAGTCTTTTGATGAGGAGGGACATCCCCAGCCCGCCGCTGACACACAGCGTAGCCAATCCGAGCTCCTTATCGCTCTGGATGAGGCTGTGGAGCAAAGTTACCGTAATCTTTGAACCCGTGCAACCGATCGGGTGACCCAGAGCAATGGCTCCTCCTTTGATGTTCCTTCTTTCTACATCCCATTTCAGGCTGCGTTCACAGGCAAGGGCCTGAGCCGCAAAAGCTTCGTTGATTTCAATCAATTCTAAATCGGAAATCCTTAACTTATTTAATTTCAACAGTTTAGTAGTAGCAGGAACAGGCCCCAATCCCATCTCCCGTGGATGGACACCGGCAGAAGTTGCGCAGAGAATCTCGGCTATAGGCTTTAATCCCAAATCCTTGGCGTTTTTTTCCGTAGTCAATACGAGCGCCGCGGCGCCGTCCGTGAGCCCGGATGAGTTTCCTGCAGTGACCGTACCGCCTTTCTTGAACACCGGAGGAAGCTTTGCCAATTTTTCCAGAGTCGTCTCGGGTCTTGGATGTTCATCTTTCGTGATGGTGATATCATTTCCCCGCTTATCTTTAATCGTGACGGGAACGATTTCATCGTCAAAAAGGCCTTCATCCCAAGCCTTCTTGGCTTTCATCTGGCTTTCGAAAGCGTACTTGTCCTGCTCTTCGCGAGAAATATCGAACTTTTCTGCCAATATCTC
>JAFGNQ010000147.1 GCA_016926925.1 Candidatus Aminicenantota bacterium | reverse complement strand
TCTCATTCCAGCTTCTGACCGTGTAGTATTGCTTGATCAAGCCCTTGAAGAATTCTTTATCCAGGACTTTTCCGCGCATGAATCCCGAACAGGATTTCTCCTTGAAAAACCTTTCGGGTATGATATCGTCCGAATGCTTTCTGCCGTTTCGCAGGTTGTATCTTCTGGCCAAGTGGGTCAGGCGCGTCCCGATTGCCATGAGGGACTCCACTGTATGTTCGAATCCGGTGGCAGCGTTCAGTACAGGAACCAGGTCTTCCAAACCGCTGGGCACGAAGTCACAGACGATCATGCAGTTGCGGATGTTGACCGTATCCAAGCCCGCGGCCACTGCCTGGGGGAGGTCTGCGATAGTGAAATCGGGTCCCATTTCCGATTCTGTCAGCCACAAACGCGTGTGGCTTCCGAAATCCGCCACGCTGAGAGCCACGCCCATGCTCAAACAACCGAGCGGATTCACGCCGGAAATCTCCATCCCGAAAATGTTAATAGCGAATTCTGCGCTCCCCTTCCCTATCTTTTCTGAGGCGATTCGCGTCCCGTCGGCAAAGATTCCTCCTACTCCCTCGCGCAAGGCCATTTTTTTCAAAAACTCCTGTTGCGCCGCAGCATTTCCCCAGGTGAGCTCGAGTCCGTTCCAATCATCCACGAGCCCCTTTTCGTAGCACTCCATGGCAAAGGAACAGCTCACTCCGGCACTGATCGTGTCCATGCCCAGATCATCACAGATGAAATTAGCCGTAGCCACATCTTTGGCACTCGATATTTCACACCCGGATCCAAGAAAGGCTGTCGTTTCGTACTCAGGCCCTTCCATCTCATGGCCGTTCCACTTGGCCAATTTCGAACAGCGTATGCCGCAGTTGAAACAACCCACATCCTTCCATTGCAGCTCTTCCCTGCAGGCCTCCGAGGAAATTTTCTCGAAATCATCGAAGACACACTTCCGGAAGTTTCTTGTCGGCAGGAATTCATATTCCTGGGCCAGACGTATCCATTTCATGGTTCCCTTCTGACGCCGGTAAATAACGCCTTCGTTATTCAGGATGTCCCGCGTAAGTTTTTTATTCAGGTCCAAAAACAAGGCGCTATTATCATAAGTGACCGGCTCATCTCCGTCCACGACCAAGGCTTTCAAATTTTTGGCCCCCATTACGGCACCCACCCCACCTCTGCCGTACTGCCGGTCTTTGTCCACACCGATACAGGCAATCCGGACCAGGTTCTCGCCGGCAGGACCGATACAGGCTACCCGGGGCTCTCTACCCGGATTCTGTTCTATCAATGCATCATTGGTGTGGAAAATTCCCTTCCCCCACAACTTGGTCGCATCACGGATATCCAATCCTTCAGGAGTGATATACAAGTACACCGGCGACGGCGATTTGCCGGTGATGAAAATGTAATCGTATCCGGCAGATTTCAATCGTGGGCCGAAGCGTCCTCCACAATGAGAATCGTGAATGGATCCCGTCAACGGTGATCTCGTCACCAGACAAGTGCGGGCACTTGTCTGCACTCGAGTCCCGGTAAAGGGGCCATTGACAAAAATCAGGGGATTCTCCGGCCCCAACGGATCAGGGCTGGGCGCGTATTTCTCAAGCAAAGCAAATCCCAGCCCCTTTCCTCCGAGATAGCCCTCCAGCAGGCTGCGATCCGAGGGAAGGATTTCAAACTTGCCGCTTGAGAGGTCAATGGTCATACATTTTCCTGTGTAGGACACGCAGACCTCCTTAATTTGGTTTGTTCCTGAGTCATCATTCTTTTTCAAGAGTTCCTTTTTGTCAAGAAAGACTTTTCACTCTAGTCTTCGACACCTCCTGCCATGAGGACAATAAAGGAATTCCTGATACGGATTTAAGGTTTATCAAATTGACTTTCGATTTTGTATTTGTTAAAAAGTATTCAAATGGGGAAGCGGTTAGAATCAAAAGAAAGCAAAAGAACTGCTTTAATCCCTAAAGATAAAGTAAAATCCTCAAAAAGGATGGAGGGATAATTATGAAACGCATCGTTTGGATTCTAAGCTTAGTGATCATTTTGTCTTTCATTGTGTTACCGCGGGCTATGTATAGCAAAGATTTTCAGTACACATTTTCTATACTCCACAATGAGTATAAGGCAACCATATATTTGGATTCGCCTGAGGGAAGGGAGAATTTCTTTTTAACTGCGACGTACTACAAGTTGGCCCGAACACTTGCTTTTGAGTTGGAATCGGATCGAGGCCAACACGGAAGGATCGAAGCCGATGCCCCTGATGACCCCATGCTCTACGATGTCATGTGTCATTCTGAAATTAAAGAATCCTGTCAGGTCATAAACGATACGGCCAGTCTTCAAAATATCTGTGAATCCGGATTCCGGCGTTATTTCATGGATGACCAGAAAAGAGCTGCCCTTCGGCAGGAATATGAGGACTTAAAGCAGGCGGATGTGAACATACCGCCTATAATCCTCTCACCGAAGAATAATTCTACTCATGTCGGGCCGGGCAAAGTGGAATTCGAAATGAGATTGGGTAAACTGGCCATAACGCCGTGCAAAAAATGGACATTTACCGTCGTTTTCGACCGCTGGGACCCATCGCAAGGTTCCAACGGAAAATGGGTGTCAGGGCCTCACAGCTATACGACCTTTCAGGGCTATGAGAATGATCCTGAAACAACCTGCCTGGCAAAATACTCCTTCAGTTTTATGCCCGGAAAATACAGGGTAACAGCCAGATCTAAACACCAAGACGGACGGCAATCACGATGGTCGCCCTACATTGAATTCTCAGTCACTATGGAACGAAAAATGACCGCCATGAAGCCGGGGATCTATATATCATCCCCCAAAAGCGGAGAAAGTTTTACCCAGGGGGACCTCCTCCACGTTCGCTGGACCAGCGTCGGCGTCGACCAAAAGGTGAAGGTCGGTTTGGTCAAAGGCCAAACCATCATTCCCTTCACACCAGCCGGCGGTATCGAGGACAAGGGTCTTTGGCGGGGACACATCCCCATGGATGTACCGCCAGACACCTACAGATTGGGCGTAGCCACGATGGACAACTCGAAGCGGGATTTCCTTGAAAATATCACTATTAAAAAGAAGCTCGTTGCAATCAAAAAAATAAAATAGAGGCCGCAGCAGTATCCATGAAAATCATCGCCTTCGTCGGAGACTCGAATACGGGAAAAACCCACCTCATCAAACGTCTTGTCGCTGAATGGAAACAGCGGGGGCGGTCGGTAGCGGTAATAAAACACTGCAGCCATGGATTTTCTTTGGATATCGAAGGAAAAGACACCTGGCAGTTCATGGAGGCGGGAGCCGATGGCGTATCGATGCTCTCACCGGATAGATTGGCCGTTTTAATAAAAACAGGACCTGTATTGGATTTCAATAAAGTCGCCCGGACATACTTCCCCGAATCGGACATTGTCATTGTCGAAGGGGGACGCGAAGCAGAAAACATCCGGAAGATCGAAGTCGTTGGAAGAGGGAAATCCGAAGTCGACCGGAGCAAGTCCGAGGACCTGCTTGCCATTGTCACTGATACAGGACTCGGAGTGGGTATTCCCGAATTCCAGCCGAATCAGATAAAAGAACTTGTCGATTTTGTGGATAACCTGCTTTTATCATGAACCGTGCAGGTTTATGGGAGATATGCAAATATGGAAATAACTATCGATGAAAAACAGGTGCGGGCAAACGCCTTTGTCCAAAAAATCATGACGAACATCACAGGAAGCATAATCGCTTCACTGGACGGTATTCCCGAAAATCCTCAGACTGTAATCATAACTCTGACCCAGGGATCTCCTTTGGAAATGACAGTCGATGGCCAGAATGTCCGGATGAATCCCTTTGTCGAAAAAACCATCCGCAACATCCTCGCCGGAATGATTCGCTCTTTGGATGAAATCCCTGAAAGCCCCAAAAGCATTACGCTCAGAGTCGCAACAAAATAGGCCTCATCACCCTCCGCCTACAGGAGGAAAAATCTGGACAATATCTCCTTCCGATAATTCAGCGTTCAGAGAGGCATGATGTCCGTTAATCAGAACGAGCATGATGTTTTGAGAAGGCATCCGCAGCTCATCGATCACATCTTTGATACAGGCACCCATTTCCAGGTTCAGCATCCCATCGTTCAGTTTTGAACCGAATTTCGCGAAGGAGCCTAAGAGGCGGATGTGTATCAACATTTCAAAACCGTCCTATTCTACCAATTGTCTTTCCTCCGAGTCAAAAATGTCTTTCACACAGCCAGAAAATATAAACATACATGTCCTGAGGATCTTGCACACACGCCATCCGATCAAACACTCCATCGGCCTAAAAGGCCCACCTCGCCCGTAGGGTAAAAACTGTCGATGGTAGGATTAGAAATTCTTGTGGAAAGAAGTATCGACAGTTTTTATGAATAATCCAG
>JAFGNQ010000146.1 GCA_016926925.1 Candidatus Aminicenantota bacterium | reverse complement strand
TCCAGACTTTCACCGGAATCCATAGCATCTCGAACCGTCCTCACAGTGGATGACATCATCTGCTGATATTTTTTCAAATCATCAAGAGAATAGTCCCGTCCATGACCTGCTATGAATTTCGCCCCCTCAGGCATCATAGCGATGATTTTATGCAGGTTTTTTGCCCACATTTCAGGATTCCCACCGTTTTCAAAATCTATAGCAGGGAAACCATCGGAGAAAAGAAGGTCACCCAGGTGGACTACTCCGGACTTTTTAAAAAAAACGATGACGTCGCCATCTGAATGACTGTTGGGAAAATGGATAAGCTCGATTTCTTCATCATTGAAATGAACGGTCAATATTTCTTCAAACGTAAGACACGGCCTGGCACACTCAGGAAGCGCTGCATGCTCCTCATTCCAATATTTCGACACCTGCCTTTCCGAAAGAAGTTTCCGGACATTGTGATGAGCGATTATGGTCGCCTCTTTTCCGAATGCTTTATTGCCATCCGTATGATCGGAATGCCAATGGGTATTGATGACGATTTTCACATCATCCCTCCCCAGTTTTATCACTTCCGACCTAATTTCATTTGCCATATGTTCAAATCCCGTATCCGAGAGAAGCACTCCATCCTTCCCTACAGAAGCCACTAAATTGATATTGTCGTAACACAGTTTATAGAGGTTTGGGGCAAGTCTCGTTACCTCAATTTCTTCTTTACCGGGGCTATTTCGAGCGGGTAACAGACAGGTAATCGGCAAACTCATAATGACAAAGATCAAAACTTTTTTTCCCAATGCAGATTTCATTGACTCATCTCTTTCGGTCTGAACATTTCGATGATCCTGGCATCGATCCAAAAAATGTCGGCCCTTCCTCTCCTCCTGCTGGTAAAGAAGAGCCACTTCCCATCCAGTGACAAACTCGGACAGATTTCGTCATGGAAAGAATTCACCGCCGGGCCCATGTTCTTGGCTGCAGTCCAGCTTCCATCTTCCTTCTTGTACGAGATGTAAAGGTCCTGCCTGCCGATGGAATCCGGTCTGTCTTTTGAGCTGAATATGATGAAGCTCTCATCCGGGGCGATAATCGCATCCCAATCATGTTTGTCGCTGTTGATTGCAGCTCCGAGGTTCTCAGGCGGCTGGTACTTGCCGTCAATGCATCTCGATAAGAAAATATCACATTCTCCAAATCCATCTTCTCTATTCGTAAAAAAATAAAGATTCCCGCTGCGAGCCATAGAGGGGTAATTCTCGCTGCGGTTCGTATTGACGGGATCACATATATTTCTGGGCTCTGTCCATAGGCCTGAAGGAAGCCTCTCCGTCACGAATATGTCCAACGATTCCGATTTCCCCTCTCCCCCGCTCCCCGGCCTGTTCGATCCGAAATGTATCTTCTTTCCGTCAGGAGACATGGTAAAATCCCGGTCCGTATAATCCGAAGTAAACGGCATCGGCCTCGGTCTTGTCCACTGTCCATCAATTTCCTTTGTTACATATATCGTCCAGTTCCCTTCATGGTAAGCATTGAAGTAAAACTCCTTCCCATCTTCGGTGATTGCCGCGCACATTTCATCTTCATTCAATTCCGAGATGATCCCGTCCATAAAGATCTCAGCTTTGCCTAAGGGTGCCTTCCGCCCGAAATAAGGACCTTTGAGCTCAGGAAAGTCACCCTGCAAACTGAAACCATAAAGGAAAGATACCCACGAAAAGATAAGCCCGACAAAAATCAATTTGTTCTTCATTTTTAAACTTGCCTAATTCAGGACCCTCGGTTTCATCTTTTTGACCGCACCATATGCTGCGATGAATTGTGATTCCGGATTTAAAAAGATCTCTCTCACTTCAACTTCTTACCTTCAATTCTTCCGGTTTCAGTTTTTCGATGATTTTTGCCGAAACCCAGTAGACATCACGTTTTCCCTTGCCGGGACGATTGCTGGTGAAAAAGAAATACTTCCCATCAAGGGAAACCCAGGGGCGGTTCTCCGAAGCCGATGAATTGATAGGCTCCCTCATATTTACCGGATCCGTCCAGGATCCGTCCCGCTTTCGGAAGCTGATGTAGAAATCATCCTCACCGTACCCCCCGGGTTTCATCGAGCAGAAAATGATGTAGCTCTTATCGGGAGCAATGTAGGGATCCCACTCATGTTCGGATGTGTTGAAGGCTTCTCCCATATTTCCCACTTCTTTGTACTCACCATGAGTCGGACTCGAAACATAAAGATCCGACTTGCCTAATCCTCCGGGCCTTCGGCTGAAAAAATAGAGAGTGCCGTCTTCAGATACGCAAGGATAGCTGTCATGATATTTCGTGTTTACAGCCGGACCTAATGCTTTAGGCTCTGTCCATCCCGAACTCGTCCTCTCTACCATCCAAATATTTCCCCCCTCACCTTCTTTGCCGATTTCCTCTATAAAGATGTTGGACTGGAAGTAGAGGGTTTTTCCATCCGGTGCAAGCGCAAAATCGCCTACCTGGTGAGAATCTGAAAAAGGGATTAGCTTCGGAGCACTCCATCGGTTGTCTTTGCGGGTCATCTCGTACGTATAGGACTTCCGCTCTATATGCTTCTGAAACAAAAAAAGATCGCCGCCCATTCCAAATCCGACACACCCATCCGATTCCTCAGTTGAAACAATTCCGGGTGCGAAAATTTCAGGCGTCATCCCAGGAGGTTCTTGTCCTAAATAAGGACCCTTCAACACGGAAATATCAGTTTTTTCTGTGAATCCTTCGGATATGCACAAAATAAAGAAACTCATGGACAGCGAAATGATAAAAGAAAATTTTCGGTTCATAGCGAACTCCCAAATATTGTTTCTTTTATTAAGTTATGCTCTATTTTACGTTTTGTGTAGCCTCCCAGCACTTCTCGACGTTGCGCTCATGAAGGTCCTGTGGCCAGCTGACCCAGCGGGTGCTGAGGTGGGAGAGATGCGGAAATCGTTTTTTAAACGCAAAACGCTTCTTAGCTTGTTCCAGTGTCAACCCTTCCTGCTCGGCGGCAATGACTCCTTCCCATAGTGCCTCGAGGTAATCGAGCTGAAGCTTTAGCTCGGCGAGAGGAATCAGTTCATCGTGAGCACCGACGATATACCGGATTTTTTCCTTACCTTCAATAAAAGGCCTAAAGACATCCAGCCAACGGCGAACATCGGTTTTTTCCGAGATCAGAGGAATGCGGTCTTTATTGAAAATATCACCTACGACTAAAAGCATTTCCTCCGGAACATGGATGAGAATGTCGCTTTCCGAATATCCCGGCGTGCAGTACTGCAGCCTAAGCGTAATATCTCCCAGGTGAAAATCCAGGCGTTCGTCAAATGTTATAACCGGCTTGGAGTAGGCAAAGCCGGAAGCCATGAGTTCGGTCAATTCGCTCCAGTAGAGCATCGCTTCTTCCAGCTTGAATTTTTCATCACTATTGGCGGGACCGGCTTCAAGCTTATCCTTAATCAACTTAAGACGTGGCTTCATGGCTTCGCGAATATCGACGGACTGCAGCTGTTCCTGCAATCCTTCTATCTGGGCAGTACAATTTTCGTGCCCGATAAGAAGCGCCTCCGGAAAGGCAGAAGCACCCCCCATATGGTCCACACCGGCATGCGTGTAGATCAGATAGGCAAAGTCCTTTCGCCCGAAGGCTTCCTCCACAAGCCGGCGGATCCGGTGGCCGCATTCCGGTTTATAGTGGGCATCGATAACGACCAGCCCTTTGGAGGAAGCGACAGCCGTCACATTGGACATAACCGGTGATTTGCCGCTCTTGATAAAGAGAACTCGTTTGCCCAATCTATCAATGCGAAACGGTATATCTTTTCCCACTTCGATCCCGTACATATCGCGGCCTCTCGTGAAAAAGAAGTATTTGGCATCCGGGGATACGGCGGGACAGTATTCCGTATTATCAGGAGTCATTCCGGACGGCTTTTGACCGAGGTAGAGACCTTTAAGGACAGGGAAATCTTCCTCAAATGCAAAAAGTGTGAGGAAAAGAAAAAGAATAACGAATATGACGATAAAAATACTTTTTAAATTCATGATTCCATCCCTCCAAAATAATCCATCGGATAACCGATGGTGGTGAAATCGCTTTAGATTATCATCACTAAAGTTAAACGTCCCTATTTTCCTTTTTATCTGCAAATTGTATGCCAATTTTGAGCGAAAGTTTATGGGAAAATTGGAGAGACAATCTGAAATATTGTAAATTTTATTTACTTTTTTGATAACAGTTTTACATATCAGAGGATAGGGTATTTACAGTCAACAAGACAGAGCTTTTCGTACGCTCCTTACTGCCTTTCTGCGTTCCCCACTTCCTCTATGTAGGCCAAAACAAAGCGAGCGGCCCTATACAGGTGGTCGTAATCTATCAAATCCGGATTATCATCAGGAGTGTGATGCTCCGGGAAACCGCCGGAACCTAAGATGATCGCCGGCAGCCCTTTCTGATAAAAGCTCAACGTGTCGCTGCCGCTGATGACAGGAATTTGAGATTCGATATCATCGAATCCAAGGGTAATCTCTTCGACATTTTTATGCGCAGCAGATAGAGATTCTTCTTGGTCAGAGGGACCGATAGCCCACACACCGTCAAACGTACGGGACTTGGCACCGATTTGTTCGAAATTGATGTTCAGGATAATGTTTTCATGAGGAACAGGGGGATGGGCAACAAAATGGAGAGAGCCGAAATGTCCGATTTCCTCTGCCGTAAAAAGGACTACCATCAACGGACGGTGTAGCGGTTTTCGGGCTAGAGCTTCGACAACCTCCAGAATGAGAACACAGCTGCTTGCATTGTCATTAGCACCACGATAGACGACATTACCGTCTTTCCCCAGGTGATCCAGGTGAGCTCCGAGCGTGATGTATTCATCACTCAGTTCGGGATTGGTTCCGTTGATAGTTCCGATGACATTGAAACAATCAACCTTTTCCTGGGCCACATCGATCGTCAGGCCCAGCTCCAGATTATCCAGCTCGAAGGTCCTGTAATCGCCATCTTGAGTTAAGGGATCGAAGCCCAAATCCTTGAAGAGTCTCGATACCAGGTCCGCATGGACCAACAGGGATGGGACGGGAGAACTTCCCCTGACAGCACTCCCGTAATCTTCGACAGGAACGAGATTGGAGCGTTTCAGCTGAGATACGATCGAATTCCAATTACCTGATACATTACTGTCAGGAAGAGCAATTATCCCCACAGCTCCTCTCTGGATCACATTTTGAAAACGTATGGAGTCGCCGTTTCTTCTGTCGCTGTATTTGCGCCGCACATCCTGCGGGAATTGAGGCCCTTCATTCGGGTTTACAGGAAATCCAGATAGGATGATTGCCAGCTTCCCTTCAAGATCGAGGCTGGAAAAATCATCCCATCCAAGTCCGGGCTCACAGATGCCGTATCCGACGAATACGGGATTATGTAGAGGCAAATCCAGCGGTCCCTTTCCGGGGCGAGCAAATTCGAAGGCATTACCTCCCTTGAAAAATTCCTCAGTCAACCCGTTTCTGCGAACAGTCAGCACGTTGTTTTCTCCGAATTGAAAACGGGTAAAAGGTACAGATTGAAAATAAGTCTTGCTGTCGTCCGCATCTTGCCATCCTGGCTCCAGGCCGAAAGATTTAAACTGCCGGACAACGTAATCGGCAGCTTTTTTGTAACCTGTTGAAGCGGTCATCCGTCCTTCCGTTTCATCAGAGGCAATAAACTCCATATGGCGGCGGAGGTCATCGATGGAAATGACACTTGAGCTTACGGACGCCTTTTTTTCGCATGAAAGAAAGAATAAAACCGACACCATGGAAATGATCATAACTTTGTACAGATTACGGTTCTTCATTCTTTTACTCTCCTTTAACACATCCATTTTAAGGGG
>JAFGNQ010000145.1 GCA_016926925.1 Candidatus Aminicenantota bacterium | reverse complement strand
TGATATTGGTTTTAAAAGAATTGATTTTGGTGCATCTTCCTTTAATAATTGGATTATATTCCCATCAATTGGTTTTTACGTCTTTTATTTTTTATACAATGCCTATTCAATTCTCATATTTAAAGTTAGCAAAGAAAGCAGAGCTAAATCAGCAGAAAAAATACCCAAAGATTTGAGGATCTTTTTGCCTATCACCAAAGAAGAGAAAAGAACCTGGGATTATGTAGCAATCTCAGCTGGTATAACTGAAGAAGTCATTTACAGGGGATATCTATTTTATGCTTTAGCGATAGTTTTTCCAGGTCTTTCATTGGTTCTAATTTTGTTGATTTCTACACTTCTTTTTGGATTGGGACATATTTATCAAGGTACTGAGGCTATAAAACCGACAATAGTCGGTTTAATACTTGGTTTTTTGTATATAGTTTTTAATTCAATCATTCCAATAATAATCATTCATATTGCCCAGGATTTAGTTGTTAGGAACTTGCTTGATGATGAGAATAATAACGCAAACTGAACTAGCCGAAGCCGCAGGATAGTGGTCGATAAACTCGGGAAGAAAGAAAAGTGGGCCAGGCGCAAGGATAATAAAAGGGGGTTGGGGAAGGCCTCGCTCCTGCGCGTAGGTGGCGGCGCGGCGTCTGCCAATCTCCTAAGTGAGCGCTCGAACCGTCACTTTATAATTTTTTCGAACCCATATTTCGAGAGGCTCCAGTAGATGAAAGCGGCAGCAGCCAGGCTGCCGCCAAAGAATATCGCTCCGGGAATATGCTCTCCCAAAATCAGTTTCCCGGTTCCGAAGAGAGCGCAGAAAACCATGAGGATTCCGGCCAGCCAGGAAAGAAAGAGACGGCCGTATCCGCTGTCGCTCTGAATGCCGCTGAGATTCCGGACCACTTTTCTCCATCCGATTCCGCCCGGATGGATCCGCCTGGAAAAACTCTCGAGAGTCGCCTCTGCCGTAGGCTTGGTAAGAAAGGTTACAAGGACCCAGGAGAGAGTGGTTACGGCCACGATATACAACAGAGATTCGGGAAAGGGGACATGAAACCTGAATTTTATCAAGGCATAGGCGGCGATTGGCACCACCATGGCCGTGATCTCGCTCCAGGCATTGATCCGCCACCAGAACCATCTCAGGATGAGAACGAGGCCCAGGCCGGCTCCGGCTTCGATGATGAAGGCCCATGCACCGGAAATCGTGGACAGGATGGAAGTGACGCCCACCGAGACGACCATGATCAGGATGGTCGTCACCCGGGAAACCCGGACCAGGCGCTTCTCGCTGACGCCGAGGCCGATGAATCTCTTATAGAAATCGTTGACGATATAGGAAGTCCCCCAATTGAGCTGGGTGGACATGGTCGACATATAAGCCGCAAAAAAAGAAGCTACCAGCATTCCTTTCAGCCCTGCAGGCAAAAAGTCCCGCATGGCATAGACGTAGCCGAGCCTTTTGGCTTCAGGAGCAAGATCGGGATAAAGGACGAGTGTCGCGAGTCCGACGATGATCCAGGGCCAGGGCCGCAGGCAGTAGTTGGCCACGGTAAACCAGAGGGTGGCAAAAAGAGAGTGTTTTTCGTTCTTGGCCGACATCATGCGCTGGGCGACATACCCTCCTCCCCCGGGTTCTGCCCCCGGATACCAGGAAGCCCACCACTGGATACCCACGTAGGCTAAGAAAGCGGACACGGAGATGGCCAATGCCCCGCCGAAACCAAGGCCTGACCCTGCCCTGCCTAAGGAAGGGAAAAAACGAAATGCCCATTCTGGAAGATGCATTTTCAGTCCGGAAATTCCGCCGATTTGCGGGAGGCCGAGCACCACGAAGGCGAGAATGATCGATCCCGTCATGGCTAAAACGAACTGAAATGCGTCGGTAACAGCCACGCCCCACAGCCCGGACAGGGCAGAGTAAACGCCAGTCAGTACCAGGGCCAAAATTACGAACAGCATGACCTTGTCCTGAGGTATGCCGAACATGCCCTGGAGGATGGCGGCCATGGCCAAATTCACCCATCCCATGATCACGCAGTTGACGAAGATCCCAAGATAGAGAGCGCGGAATCCTCTTAGAAATGCCGCAGGTTTGCCGGAATAGCGCAGTTCTATAAATTCCACATCGGTCATGATCCCGGCACGCCGCCACAGCCTTGCGAAGAAGAAGACGGTCAGCATCCCGCCGAAGACGAAATTCCACCAGATCCAGTTTCCCGCTATGCCGTTTTTGGCCACGAGCTCGGTGATAGCCAGAGGCGTATCCGCGGCGAAGGTGGTGGCCACCATGGATGTCCCGGCCAGCCACCAGGGCAGATTCCTCCCTGAAAGAAAGAACTCCTGGATATTTTTGCCGGCTCTTTTGGTGAAATAGAGTCCGATGGCGCCGCTGAAGACAAAGTATAGGACTATGATTCCCCAGTCGATGGCCTGCAAAGGAACTCCTTTTAAGCCGGTTCTTTCAATCTTTTGAGATTCACGTGCGCTCTCCTCGGTAGACGATCTTTCCGCCGAGGATCGTGAAAAGAACCCGGGTTTTCAGTATTTCTTCAGGTGCGATGGCGAAAAGATCCTTGGACAGGACAACCATATCCGCGAGTTTTCCGGCTTCGAGAGAGCCTTTGAAATTCTCTTCGAAGGAAGCAAAGGCGGCATTCCGAGTGTAACATTTTATGGCCTCGATTATTGTTAGGCACTGGTCGGGAAACCAGCCTCCTTCCGGAACTTCGAAATCGATGCTTTTCCGGGTAAGGGCGGAATACAGGCCGCGCATGGGATCCAGGGGCTCGACAGGCCAGTCCGTCCCGAACGCGGGCGGGGCTCCGCTTTCTATGAGAGATTTCCAAACATATATTCCTTTACAGCGCTCTTGACCGAACCTTCGCTCACAGTACATCAGATCCGTGGTGCAGAAGGTAGGCTGCATGGAAGGAATGACGCCGAGTTCCTTGAAGTGCGGCACGTCATCCGGATGGAGCACGGAAACGTGCTCGATCCTGTGCCGCAAGCCCTTAACGCCGTGCTTCCGCTGAGTCCGCTCGACCGCATTGAGGGCCCAATGGACGGCTTTGTCACCGATGGCATGCATACCCACCTGATAACCGTTTCTGTGGGCTTTTTCTACGAGAGCATAAAGTTCTTCCTCCTCGTACTGTGCCAATCCCGTCTTGTCCGGTTCGTCGGAAAAAGGTTCGAACAAAAGCGCGGTAGAGGAGCTGATAGTGCCGTCGACGAAGATTTTCAGGAACCCGGCCTTGACCATATCGTCACCGACTCCCTGTCTGATTCCTTTCCGGATATATTCATCGATCCTCTCGTAGGGCAGCCAGCCGTAGACCCGCAGGGTCAGATCGCCCTGGTGATCGAGCCTTCTATAAATTTCTAATTCCTCCAAGCTTGCAGATGTTTGAATGCCCGTGATGCCCAGCCGGGCGGCATGTGCAAGCCCCCTTTTGATATTCTCCTCCGGGCTGGATGAAGCTTCCGGCTTCCGGACTTTGATCAATTCCATCGCCGATTCCTTCAGGATGCCCGTAGGTTCTCCCTTTTTTGAATCCCTGACAATCTCTCCACCGAAAGGATCGGGAGTTTCCCGTCTGATTCCGGACTGTTCCAAAGCCAGACTGTTCACCCAAACAGAATGCCCGTCAACCCGCTCGATCACCACCGGATTGTCGGGAGCGGCCACATCCAAATCTTGCTTGGTAGGCCATTTTTGTCCCGGAAACAATGTATGGTCGAACTGGCTGCCGAAGATGGGCGTGCCGGGCGGCAAATCATCAGCCTTTGCCGACACCATCGCCTGAATCTCTTTTACGGAATCAATCCCTCGAAATACGAGAGTCATGAGCGATTCTCCTCCGGAGGCAAAATGGCAATGTGCATCGATGAAGCCTGGAGTTACCAAACGGCCTTCGGCGTCAAGAACATGTGTTGAAGAGCCGATCCGCTTCTTCACCTCTTCATTGGAACCGGCAGCGACAATGATCCCGTTTTTTGCGGCGATTCCCTCTACGAACCGATCATGGGCATCCGCTGTATAAATTTTGCCGTTGATAACGGCAAAATCCGCTTTATCCGGACCTCTACACATGGGAATAAGGAAACAGAGCAAACTCATGAACAAAACAGCACGGCTCATCTCAAATAAAATGGAAAGGCAGTTTTTTTGAACACCTTTGGGAAAAATGGCCTTTCCCCGTTTATTTCACATCCACTTTGACGACGTTTCCGGCAGCCGTATCGCCGGCTGCGCAGCCAACGTACAGGCCGTAGCCTCCGCCCTTGATCACGAGTTCTTCGATCAACTCGATCAGCAAACGGGCGCCCGTCGATCCCTGGGGATGTCCCCAGATAAGCGAGCAGCCGTAGTTGTTTACATCCTCCAGTTTAACCCCCATTTCACGGCTGAAATAGACGTCGTTCACGGCAAAGGGATTGTGCGTCTTGATCGCTTTTATATCTTTAATGTCGACTCCCGCATTGGACAGAGTTTTCCGCGCCGCGGGAACGACCGACATGGCCATGAATCCCTTTTTGGCCCGTGCTTCACCATAGGAGAGAATCTGAATTTCCACGTTCGGATCCCGGCTGAGCTCACGGGCCTTATCCCGGGTCGTGACCACAATGGAGGCATTTCCGTCGGCCGGATAGGTTTGAGTGCCGAAGGTTACGGTTCCCCCGGGCTGCACCGGACGCAATCTGGCCAAAGCCTCAGCCGTGGTTGGAAACACACCCTCATCTCCTGTCACCGTGGCAATCACCTTGCGGCCCGAAGGATCTTTGACTTCGATCGGCACGACCATATACCGGTGGAGGAAGGCACTGTTGTCTTTGAGTGCATCCTGATACTGAGTGTACCGCAGGAGTGTCACATCATCCTGTTCTTCTCTGGTTATTCCCAGTTCTTTGGCCACTTTTTCCGCCGTCTCGATCATAGCGTTTTTCGCCCAGGGGTCATAACCGAAGTTATCCCAAACCCAATCTTCCTTGTCTCCGGTGCCTCCCGTTCCCATAGGATTGGGATAATAAATGTGCGGGCCGTTGCTTGTCCTGTCGCAAGTGACCACAAGAATCGTCTCGTTATCCCCCATCTCGATCTCCTGCGAAGCCACCCCCACACACCTGGCCGATGTCGCACACGCCTGGGCAATAGTCGGACCGGTAACACCAACGGCGCCGATCATGGCGGCCATCCAAGGCCCACCGTAAAAGCAGTTCTTCTGCGGAACGGTCATACCGAGAACAACGCTGTCGAACATTTCGGGCGAGAGTCTCCGTCCCGTAAACGCACCCTTACATACCTCGGCCGCAAACTCCATGGAGTGCAAAGTGGCGAAACTCCCCTGCCACCGGCAAAAGGGAGTGCTCCAATACGCATCGTACGGAATGTATGTTTTTTCGAATAACATTATTGCCTCCTCGTTACCTATTGAAAATCATTTTTACATCACGCATGAGAAAATTCTGCGTTCTTCCTGGGCCCGAATTTGATAAAGGTTTCCATCCCGATGCGCATATCCTTTGTGGTCACACATTCGCCCAAAATTTTGGCCTCGTGCTTGAGCCCCTCCTCGAGAGTCATCTTTGCACCTTCGAGCACGGCTTTCTGTAAAATGGCATCCGTCCTGCGCGAAAGATGACCGATATCCACATCGGGGAGTGATGCCGGAATCTCCAGGGGTTCTTTCTTTATAGGGGGAACACGGACTTCACCCGAAATCAGCTTCTCTGTAAGGGCTATGCCCGCTTCCCGAACATCGCCTTCGACTTCCTCTTGAATCAATCCCAGTTTAAGGGCCTGCTCTGACGATATCGGGTTGCCTGTCCGGAGGATCGGCCAAGCTGCCGTGAGTCCGACCCAGCGGGGAAGCCTCTGGGTGCCGCCGTATCCCGGAACGATCCCGAGTTTCGGCTCGGGCTGTCCGGCCAGAATCCGCATACCCTTTTTGGCAATCCTGGCGGTGCAAGCCATAGCCAGTTCGTTCCCCCCTCCGAAGGCAAGTCCGTTCATAGTACAGACCACAGGTTTGCCTAGGTTTTCTATAAAGCTCAGGACGTTCTGACCGTTTGAAGCGAACTCAGTGAGTTCGTCAGGGGAGCGCATACTTGCGATCTCGTTGATATCCGCTCCCGAGACAAAAGCCTTTCCACCGAATCCTGTGAGCATGGCTCCTTTGATTGCGTCATCAGCTTTGATATCTTCAAAGGTTTTCCGGAGCTGCTGCATGATGGGCGTGTTCAAAGCATTCAATGCCGCCGGTCTCCGTATGGTGACCACGGCCACATCGCCCTTATCTACTCTGTAAACCATGGGAATGAGCCACGGCTTTCCTGTCTCTGCCTGCTTCACCAGAACCTCCGGCACCTTGAAACCGGGAAATTCCCCCGCATAAGCCTTGACCAGCTCCAGCGCCCTACCGACCCCCACTTCATTCATCATCTGAAAGGGGGCTTTGACGACCAAAGCCGTTCCCACGGCCATTTCCAAATCGCCGAGTTCGGCGAGACCGGAATCGAGCGCCTCGCACACGAGTCCGAAGTAGGCTCCCTTCATGGTGTCCGCCACTCTCTCGTAGACGCTCTCGTTGTAGGGAACCAAATCCCCCCTGAAAGAAGTGTCCCACCACGTCCCCAGTTCCACCTGCGCATCCAAAATTTTCGGCGAATGAAACCAGGGCATGATCTTTTCGTGCATTGCGGAGACACCGTGCTGGGTGATGGGATTTCCGCCGGTCAGATTCATGGCAGTAAATGGACCGACCCCCATTCCCAACGCCCGCTGAACCATGGCATCCATCTGTTTGACCGTCCCGAATCTCTTTTCAACGAGAAGCGCCGCTGCAAGAAAGATTCCTTCAAATATGGGATCGACCGCATAGCCATACCTGCTTTTCACTTTGATCGGCGCTTTTCCGATCTGTTCATAAAACTGCAAAAGATAAAGGGTGATAGCTTCATCCGTATCCTTCCCGGGGACTATCTCCACAACAATATTCCGCTCAGCCGGAAAAAAGTAATGGATGACGAGACACCGTTCCTTATGGATCATATCTTCGAAGATGTATTCCGGCTCCATATGAGAAGAGTTCGAGGCAAGAATGGCGGTCTCAGGACATGTCTTCTCGAGCTGTGCGAAGATTTTTCTTTTGATTCCCACATCTTCTGTGGCGGCTTCGATCACCAGGTCCGCTCCGTCCAACTGCGAATAATCGGTCGTCCAGGTCAGATTGGAAGTCATGGAATCGACCTCCTCCTTCTTAAAGGCGCCGGTCTTGATTCCCCTCCCGAATTTGCCGTTGACGCGAGCCTCTCCGGATTTAAGGGCTTCCTCAGATATATCCACGACAACGACAGGAACGCCATACTCGTGCAAAACTTTGGAGAAGTAGAGAGCGATATCCGGTCCGATATTCCCGGAGCCGACAACACCTATCTTGCGGATCGTTCGTCCAAAAATGTCCCAAGCCATAATGGTCCTCCTAAGGTTTTCTATGTGAATAAAAGAAACGACACTTTCGCTTTAAAAGAATCTTTCGGCGTCTTCCGACGGCTTTTCTTAATAGTATAGAATCCCGCTGATGTCAAGTAGAAGGATCGGCCTGAGACAAAGTCAATATTTTTTCAAGAAATATCATTGGGTTGCCCGATTCGATCTGGCAATATCGACACGGATTCCCTCCGGTTCAAGGAATTGACTGGCTCGTATCGCTGTGATATATCAACGTTACTAAACCTGAATTCAATTCTAAAAAAAATGACGGCACATTCTCACCCAAGAGCCTACAATCTCATCGCCGCCGTTTTTTATGAATAATTCAGCTGAACCGGGAAAAAGAGAAACAGTGAAATTTTCTAAGCTCAAGTCTGAGTCAAGGGGGAAGTATGAATGGACATAAGCCTAAGACAAGAAATTTCCTTTGGCGTGCAATCAAACATCCTCTTGTTTGTACAGTGTGTCTGTTGCTGCTGACGGCGGCCATTCCGGCCTGTAAGAAGAGATCCAAGGAAGAAATAAAAACTGCAGCGGAGCCTCGTGCTCAGGAGGTCATCGAAACAAAGGAGCAAGAGCCTCCGGCAAAATCGGAAGCTAAGCAGCTGCAGATATTCGTCATACCCAAAGACGGAGGCTTTACCCGGAGCCTGGAAAAGCCCATCTCCATCACTTTTTCTCAACCCGTCGAATCCAAAGACTTGAAATTTCGCATCTCTCCCGATCCGGGCGGTTGGAGTACCGCCTGGGAAGAAGGGGGCAAACAGGTC
>JAFGNQ010000144.1 GCA_016926925.1 Candidatus Aminicenantota bacterium | reverse complement strand
ACAATCCCAAATACAAAATTCACAACAGAAAGATCAGCCAATTGGTCAGGTTGATTGACATCTTTCCGACAGTCTTGGAGATTTTGGACCTTGACTCAAAGGCGGAGGTGATGGGTGTGGGTCTATCTGAAATTTTTTCCATAGAAAAAGAGGTCGATCTCGATTTGCTCGGGTTTAGTGAAGCGATTCTCTACGGAGCCGAACAAAAGGCCATCCAATCGGCGCATTTCAAATTTATTAAACGAATGGGGACGAATGCTTTTGAATTTTATCACTTGGATTGCGACAGATGGGAAAAAGCCGAATTGCAAACAAAAAAGAATGATTTCAAAAAACTTTTTAATGAGTACAGATATTCCAAAAGCAGGCTGTATCGACCCGGACAGAAGGATTTGGATGAAAAAACTAAGGAGATATTGAAATCTCTCGGCTATATAAAATAAAAGGAGGGATTTGATATGGGCGGTTATCTAGTCAGGCGTATTCCCGTATTGGTCGGAGCGGCTATAGGTCTCATTTTAGGACTTATATTCGACAACATTTCGATTTTTGTGGCTGTCGGGGCCGGCGTGGGCTTGCTCTTCGCCATCGTCATGGGTTTCGTCGGTAAAAAAAGCACGCCTCACTAATCGGGTATTCCTTCAGGTCAAGGGGATGAGTTTGTTAATCGGACATTTCATTTTGTACTCTGAAAACTGTCATGAGCATACAAATAGAAAATCAACTAAAAGTTGTCATTAGGCCCGATCCTATCATCCGATATTTTCCAGGGATAGTGCTTCTAGCGTGGATTCTTTTTGCGCCCTCCTGCACACAAAAACCTCTAGGGACATCACATTTATCTCCAATTGCGGTTGATGGTGTCATGACTTGCAAAATGAACCACATCGGCCGAGAGAAACTCTTTTTCGGCAGCTGGTCGGCACCGAGATTGGGGCGGAACAAGAGGTTTTTTCGTTCGCCCTTACAACCGGATTCCGGAATTCATTTTGAAGTAATAAAGCTAGAGCCGTATGTTATCGAGGTGGATCTCTTCGAAGAAATTCCCTCATTGAAAATTCAAGTGAACGAAGCCTTGTTTCCTGTGAAGGGTCGCCGCTTTCGCCGGTTGGTTTCTGCGGATAAAGTCAGGATTGGGAGCAACCGGCTCATTTTCCATTTTTCGGAAACAGATTGTGTTGCCGTCCAAGAGATAAACATCTATCCAAAAAGGTTTCAAAAGTTGAAAAACAGATTCAGCTCAGAGCTGGATTTCTTGACTCCCGTTAAGTTCCATTATTTCCTCAATCCCCGGGAAGACGCGCACCTGGAACTCTCTTATAGGTTTGCTGGAAAAGGGCCGGTCCAGGGGAACATACGAATTCTGTATGAAAATGGTGAGCGTACCTTTTCTCAGTCGATCGTGAATGGGAAAACCATCCGAATTTCCATGTTGGATAAAACGTTTCATCATATCGAAGTCGATATTCCGGAGACCCGCTCTCAGAATATCCGACTCGAAAAAAGTCAATTGATCGAGGCCGGAGTAGAAAATCTCGAATCGCCACGATTGCGGGAAATTGCCAATGGCAAAAACATCCTCCTGATTCTCCTTGATGCCGCCAGAGCCGATCATATGAGCTGTTACGGATATCACCGCGAAACCACTCCCAATATCGACGTTTTGTCTTCAAACGGCTTCAGATTCACCGATATGTTTTCAGAAGCCGCCTACACCCTGGCCTCCACCGGAACCCTATTGACCGGTCTTCCACCGGATTTTCACGGTGTTGTTTCCGCCTTTTACAGCAGCCTGCGGGAAGGGATCGTCACCTTCCCGGAGCTCCTTCGAAAAAAAGGTTATGTGACGGCCGCAATTTCTTCGAATCCTTTTTTCGGGAAGGCTTACAATTACCACAAGGGCTTTGACCGATTCGTAGAGCTTTACCAGGAAAGTGAGGTTGTCGGAGCCGAAGATTTCATAGTCCCCTTTGAGAAATTTGTTGCAGGGATTAAACAGAAGCCCTTTTATTTATATATGCATCTCAGGGAGCCCCATGCGCCCTATATGATGCCTGAGCCTTACTTCGGCAAATACCAGAAGAGATTCGAGGCCCCAACCAAGGCGTTCCATGAAGAGATAGACCGGATTCTGACGGAGAATGACCGGAGTCCTGCAGATATTGAGTTGATCAACGATGTTTACGATGAGAATCTTGCTTGTGCTGATAGTGTCGTCGGCAAATTTCTGGAAATATTGAAGGAAGCGCGCTTATCCGAGAATACGATCACCATCATCATTGCCGACCATGGAGAAGGCCTGGGGGAACATGGACTTGTGGGGCACAATGTGGTTCTGCACGAGGAAGGGATTCACATCCCGTTGATACTGCACATACCCGGTTCTCATCCGGGCTTTCGTGTCATTGAAAAACCGGCACTCACTTCAGACCTTGTGGTAACCCTATGTGATTTATTGGAGATATCCTATCCATATGCAGGATTGACCCAGGGGCTTAATCTCTTTCATCTCCCGGAGAAAAGGACTCGGATTTGTCGTTCGACCGTGATGTCTTCGAATTATTCCGGCTATGTCGTCGATTCCTTTCCTTTCAGGGCAATCATCTTTCCGGACATGGGCGGGTTGGACATTCAAGTCTATGAGATCGATAAGGATCCCGGAGTTTTAGACGTACTTAGCGGGAATACGCTTCCAGGAACTGCTCTCGAGCATTTCCTTAGCCGCTTTCTTGAAAAAGCCTCCATGGGATTCCAAACAGGGGATAAGCCCAAATTGAGCATCGAAGAGCGGGAAAGGTTGAAAGCCCTCGGCTACATCCAGGATCAATGAGATATCGATGAGAATGCGTTGTGTGTAATTTTTCATTGAACACTGGCCGGCTGTTTCTAAATACGAAAAGGCGGAGGAGACCGGTGGTGCTGTATGTAGTTTTTTAAATGGGGTTTTAGTAAAATCTAACATAGTGGATGGAAATATCTACTTATAAAATTATGGAAGGAGGAGAGTATGCGGAGAGGGGTTTCTATTGTATGTGTCATCATTTTTGTTTTATCGTTTTTTTCAGCCGGGGCCGCCTTCGGAATGTCCGATTCTAACAATCTCCAGGCCAAAGAGAACGCCAGCATCCAAGAGATCGAGAAGACGGTGAAAACGGCTATGGACCTGCTTAAAAAAGGAGAGCTTAAAGAAACCATCGACCTCCTGGCAGAGGCGATCATGATGGTCAAAGACAACCTGGAATTCCAGATCCCCATATTGCTTCTTTGCAGTGAAGTCCGGGATTACAGGGATTATGACGCCAGGGATTCTTATGAATTAAAAGTGGGGGACCCGCTTTTGTTGTACATCGAGCCGGATGGATACCGGCTCGTCAAGGAGGGTGATGACTACAAACTCTGGGTTTCGCTGGATGCGTCTATCATGAACGACAAGGACGAAATAATTTTCCAGAGAATCAATTGGGTGAACTACAAAAGAACTTTTCCGACAGCAGTCGTGCCTTTTTATCTCACCAACCGTGTCAGTGACATTCCGGCCGGCAATTATACCTACACCCTCACCCTGAAAGACCATTACAAGAATACTTTCTTGACGAAGACATTCGAGTTTACAGTCCAATAACTAAGGGAGGGTCATTCATAAAAACTGCCGATGCTTTTCCCCTAAAGAATTTCGTATTATACCATCGGCAGATTTTACCCTACGGGCGAACCGATCTTACCGCATCGGCTTCGTCGCAGCCCACTCGCGGTAGTTCACTACAGCTTTGTGGGCTCCATCCTTGTCGCTACGGCAACCTCGACTCGTGACTAACCCTCCTCAGCGGAGGGTCATTCATAAAAACTGCCGATGCTTTTCTTAATAAAAAGTTTTATTCAAAAGACTTCACTTCGTATCAGCGGAAAGGTTAATCCAGGATCTGATAATTTGAGTATTCTTCCACGGCTTCCATACGGATATTTTTAACGACCAGGCCGACATGGATCCGGAAGGAAGTGGATTTAAGTGTGTGGTAGCCCTGCGGATGGATCTGGAAATCCGCTCCCATCTCCAGTCGTTTCAGCGGACCCGGGTTTTTTGCAAATTGGAGCTCTACACGCAAGATATCGAAAGTCTTTCGGTCGATATAGTATTTGCCTTCTAAAAAATCTTCAGTTCTCTGTTTTGCGTGCGTTTCGATAATTTGAACGGGTATTCCTTCGATGGATGACTCATCTAAAATCGCAAAATCATAATTCACCCTTTTTTCTTTGCCGAAAGGGAAAAATTCATCTAGTGTCATATCCATATGGCGTCTACGATTCGCTTTGCTCTCATTGTTTTTTTCTTCTCGTTTTCTTCTCGCGTTTTTTTCTCTCTCTTTATAAGCCCTGTTGATGTATTCCTGAGTGACGTCTTTATTTTTTCCGTTCTTTATTTCAATCGCACTTTGAATGCTCTCCTGTCTGTCCCGCTCTTTCACCCTGACGATTTTGTGAACAACCGTCTTTTTCTTGGGTTTCCAGTTTTTGTCCATTTCATAAGCTGTTGACTGGACCGATGCCTGCCAGTGTGTCATCTCCGGATAAGAAGCCCGCCTTTGAACGACTTTTTCCAAAAGTACTGAAATCTCATCTCCGGATGATGCTTTTATGCCTGTAAGGGCTGCTAATGTCACACCGGCTATTAAAAGAAGTGAAAGACGGCTTCTATTTCTGATATTCATTTTATTATGCAAACTCCTTTATTGCATCCTATTCTAGCAAAAATTTAGACGGATAGTCCTGTTGAATAAGTTTCAATTTAGTGATAAAAAATATCCTTACATTAAATTTGATTTTTTTTGTATCTAAAAATGACAATCTCGGCGATAATTTTATGAAATGTCGGACAAAAAAAGAATGTTCTGGATTCCTGACTCAGAACGATTTTCGATTTCTTGAGAGGAGACGATTCATGGATTCAATAAAAAAACTTCCTAAATATCGAAAGGGAATGGGCCTGTTTCTTTTCTTCTGTCTTTTGGCGGCATGGCCTTTGAGCGGACGGTACGATGACGCTGCCCAAGATGTAGACGAAGAGTACACGCGCTTGATTCGCGAGGCCACCACGAAGCCGGAGTTTCTGAGCCCGCTTACCGACTATCTTCCGAAGACAGAGGGGATTCCGACGCCTAAAGATGTCCTGGGCTATATCGCCGGTTCTCCCGGGAAGTTGACCTACTACGACGATATAATGAAATACATGAACGCCTTAGCTGCGGCCTCGCCCCGGGTCCGCGTTTTTCCCATCGGCAAGAGCTCCGAAGGGAGGGAGATGGTCATCGTGGCCGTTGCCGAGGCCGAGACTATGAACGACCTCCAAAAATATAAAGACCTCATGAGTCAATTGGCCGATCCCCGTCAGGTTCGAAATGAGGAAGAAGCAGATGCCCTTATCGCTCAAGCCAAACCTATTTATTGGCTTACGGGCAATCTCCACTCGCCCGAAAGCGGAGCCGCAGAATGTGCGATGGAGCTTGCTTACAGGCTGGCTGTAGATGAAAACCCGACGATCAAAGCCATCCGTGAAAAGATGATTGTTCTCATCTCACCGTCCATCGAGCCTGACGGCCACGACAAGCATACCGACTGGTTCTATAAGTACAATAAAGATGTTTCGGATTACAGGAAAGTCAGCTCGGTTCCTTTCTGGGGAAAGTATACCTTTCACGACAACAACAGAGACATGATTTGCATCTCTCAGCCCGAAACAATCAATGAAGCGAATGCCTTTTTCGAGTGGCACCCTGTGGTCGTTCAGGATAACCATGAATCCATCCCGTTTCTTTACGTCATGTCGGGAACGGGTCCCTACAATACGACCTATGATCCCAGTCTGACTTCCGAATGGAACCTGATTGCCTGGTGGGAAGTGACCCGGCTGACTTCATTCGGTATGCCAGGCGTCTGGACTCACGGTTTCTGGGACGGATGGGCTCCGAATTATTTCTTCTCGATTGCCAATAACCACAACGCCTTGGGCCGTTTTTACGAGACTTACGGAAACGGGATCGGAAACACGATGGAACGGGATCTTAAAAAAGACCGGTTCGGTTCAACGAAAAAAGAATGGTATCGACCGATTCCCACCTACAAAAAAGTGCTCTGGTCGATGAGAAACAACATCAATTACCAGCAAAGTGCTGACCTGTCGGCTTTTTATTTTGTGGCTACGAACAAGGAGTATTTTCTGAAAAATTTTTGGGAGAGAGGGAAGAAGTCTTGCGAACTCGGGAAAGAAAAGCCGCCATACGCCTTTATTGTCCCCGCAGATCAAAAGGATCCCGTCGAAACGGCCTCCCTTATCAATGTGCTCTTAAAGCAGAAAATAGAAGTGCATCGAACGAATGCGCTATTGAGTGTGGAAGAAGGGAAATATCCCAAAGGCAGCTATGTCATCCGGATGGACCAACCCTACCGGAACCTTGTCCTGAATCTTCTAGGCATACAAAAGTATCCCGAAGAAGCACCCCGCTCTTATGACGACACCGGCTGGACTTTAGGCCTCCACATGGATGTGGAAACTGTCGAAATCAAAGATAAGGCGATTTTTGATGCTGATCTGATGCCCGTGACATTACCTGTCAAGGCGAAAGGAAATGTCGCCGGAGGCGAGGCGAAGGGAGCGTATCTGATCGAAAACAGGACGATCAACAACATGTTTGTCGCCCGTCTGCGACTGAAGGATTTTACTGTCATGGCGGCGGAAAGCGCTTTTGATGCAGCGGGGAAGAGCTTCTGTGCAGGGTCCATGATCATTCCTGTCGGAGATGCCTCCTCCGATATCCATCAAGTCATTCGAAGCCTGGCCGTGGAGTTGGGATTGGAGATCCTAAGCTGTGATAGTGTTCCGGGAGTAAAAAGGCATGAGATGGACATTCCTCGTCTGGCGATTTATCACACCTGGTACAGTACTCAGGATGACGGCTGGACTCGTTTTGCGTTCGATCAACTAGGCATTCCTTTCGAAATGATTCATAAAGATCATCTGAAGGAAGGAAGACTTAAAGACAAATACGATGTCATCCTTTTCAGCAATTGCCATGGACGCAAGGGGGCGGATATCGTAAACGGAATCGATCCTGCTCGAAGAGGGGCTTTAGAATTTGTTAAAAGTGAGGAATTCAAACATTTGGGTGTTCCGGATTCTTGTTCCGATATGTCAGGAGGCATGGGGCTTGAGGGTGTTGCCAATCTGAAGGAATTCGTCGAGGATGGCGGGCTCCTTATTCTCCTCCAAAACCCTGTTAGGATCGCAGTAGATTATGGCCTTCTTCGGGGAATCGATGTTTCCCGGACAAGCTCTGCTTTCTACAATCCCGGATCGCTTCTGAGGGCGGAAGTTGCCAATGACGAACATCCAGTTGTATACGGATATGACAAGAATCCTGTCGTCTACCGCAGCCAATCCGGTCCGCTCCTCAATGTTGCTGAGGAGATGGAGAAATATGTGGTTCTCAAGTATGCTAAGGAAGATCCTTTATGCTTGAGCGGTATTGTAGGCGGCGACAAGGAGATCAAAGACAAGGCAGCCATTGTGGATGTTCCCAAAGGTGACGGCCATATCCTTCTCTTCACCTTCAATCCCTTTTGGCGGGATTTGAACCATGGAAACTACTGGTTCGTCTTCAATGCCATTCTCAACTACAACGATGTCGGTTTTAACCATGAGATCCCGAAAGAAAAGGTGACACAATAAATCTGATGGAAATGGCCTGAAATCCGAACAAAAAGTTTCTTGTGCCTTTGAGAGAGAAAGGCCTATCGGTGCACTGTGAAAATCAGAGACTCCAGCGGTAGGATATTTTAATCAGAAAAATATTATCTCCGGGAGCGGTGAGTAAATCTCCCAAGTCTCGTCCGAAGTCGAAATCACCGGGATGAAGATAATTCGCCCGATTTTGTGTCCAAACAAAGAAAAGTGTTGAACCAGGCAGATATTCCCATCTGAGAACGACCGTTCCACGTAAAGATTTTACGTTGAAGGCGGGATCGTAAAAGGAAAATTCAGTGGCCGGTCCTTCGGCATCCGGGTCAACAGTATACACCCCGCCCCCGAATTCTATAGTCGAATCTCCACCTCCATAGACGGAGAAATCATAACTCCTGGGCCGGGCAAGCTCTTTGAAAGCTGCGTATTTTCCAGAGGACAGGAATGGCTGCATATACAGTTGAAGGCTGAGCCATGGAGTGAAAATCCAGTCGAGCCGTATCTCGGCTGCAATAGTCCTTTGATTGAGCTCGGCGAAGACATAACGTGCGCCGTAAGTTTCTGTCATTACCGGGTCGTCTATCCGGGTAACCCATTGAGTCACAATTCGGTTATAGCCGTATTGAGGGCCTATGCTCAGACTGAAATTGCTGCTCGGTTTCCATTCCAATGACAGGTTCTGATTCCAGAGGTGGCTCCTGTTGGTCATAGTGGTGTACTCGCTGCTCATCAGGAATACGACGGGCTGCCTGTTATCGCTGTAGAGGGTGGTGCGGAATGTTACCAGGGCGGGCTTCTCTGCGAGCGGCCCTCCCCGAGTCAGGTTCCTATCCCAATTCTTGACGGAAAGACCGGTGATGGTTTGAAACCCCCAGTAATTCAGGAACTGGCCGTTGATCATGGCTATGAGCCCGGAATCCGACAAATTCGGCCCGAAATCCGATGTGATGTAAGGAGCTAAAGCGATCGATGCGTTCCGGAAGACTTTTCCCGGGTGAAACCACTGGTATCCGAACACGATGTGGGCATTGATCACATCCGACCATAGAAGCTGGAAACCCATGTCATTGACGTCGAAACCCGGAGATATCATGCCGAATGCGGAATTGAAGATGATGTTTCCCCTCTGTTTATTGAGCGAGATCCTTCCCGCCCATCCGCTCAAAGATGTTGCCTGCGGGTCCAGTTCTAGGTGAGTTGCGTCGGGACGCTGGAAGTAATGGAGAGATGATTGTTGAAGCCGCAAAATGGCCGACCGGCTCCCAGTCACATAGGTTCCTCCCAACCAGCCGGAAACAACCCATTTGCGGTCCGCATCGATGGATGTCCAGCCGTCGACAGCCAGGCTGAAGGATTGTTCAGGGAGAATGTTGCTGAGGCTGTCTGTCCGCGGATCTCTGAGTACTGCGGTGGTGATGAATCCCAGACCGTGACGTCCCTGAAGGAACTCCTTCTGCGCCCTGAATGCGCCGTAGTAAGAGAGAGGCTCCACCTCTTCCTGGATACGGTCTTCCAGGTTAAGGATAGTCGCGTACTCCCGGGATGTCAGCGCACTTATAAATCCCACATTCCATTCCTGCGCCAGTTTCCCTGCCAGTTTGAATGCGCCAACGATCGTGGTTCGGTCGGGAAAATCGGTGAACCCGGTTCGCAATGTGTTTCCTTGTGGAGGACGTCCTATCCTCCGGCTGTAAAAAAAGATCGGATTCTGCCAGTTGACGGCGGAAAGGCTGTTGACACCTCCTTCCCCGAAACGGAAAATGTTCGCTCCCTCGATGAAGAAAGGCCTTTTTTCCTGGTAATAGGTCTCGAAAGCTGTCAGATTGACCACGGCCGGGTCCACCTCGACCTGACCGAAGTCAGGGTTGATGGTTGCATCCAGAGTGAAATTGGTCTTTAAGCCGGCCTTAAGATCGAATCCCAGATTTCCATCCAGGCTTGTCCCCGTACGAAATGGATTGTCCGGCTCTGCCGGTGAGGAATGGATTTTCACGACCGTGTAGGGGGAAATTTCGATGTGTCGTCCGGGATGAATGCCCCTGATCCCCTCGAGGAGGGCAAAGCGGGACACAAAACCGTTTTCTTCTTTCGGGATCCAGACGAATCCATCTTTTTCGTTTTTTCTCTTGATGATTCTCTGGAAATTTATTCCCCAGGTATAGTTTTCTTTTTTGGGAAACCTCAATTGATGATAAGGTATTTTGATTTCCACATTCCATCCCTGCTCATGAATTCGTGCTGCCCAATCCCACACGCCGTCCCAGGTCGGATCTTCCCAAACATCGTTATGCAACGCCCAATCACAGATCGATCCAGCGGGATTGACGGCAAATTTATAGCCTGAGCGTCTGTCGAAGTAGGGATCTATAGACAGAATGAACCAATCCGAATCGACGAAATCATCACGCCGCCCGAGACGCTTAGTGATTTTTTGGGGCTGGGTGTCCTCCAATCGGGCGGCGATGTAGAGGGCGTCGTCATTGTAGGCAACCCACACCCGGGAATTTTCCGAGGGTAGAGCGCCGTCTTTGGGATCTGACTGGGTGAAATTGCCGTATCCCTCTCCCTGCCAAGCGGTTTCTCGTAGCAGACCGTCGATTTCAATGGATTGCTCGAGCTTGAAAGCCACCACCTCCTTCGGTTGATTATCGGGATTAGGGAAAAGAGAGGGGATAAGAAAGACCAAATATGAGAGAAATTTGAGGGGCAAATAGTTCCTTTTCATAGGATTTGTCGCGTCGACTGGAAAAATGCGATGTTGCACATAATGACATTTAAATACTCTACTACGCACATATTCTATTCATCACTCTTCCATTTATTTTGTTCCGATACCGGGAATCTCCATGCTGGGTGTAAGGCGGGCAGATAGAGCACGGTGCTTTTTCATGGGGATAACGGATATGGCGGCCTCGATCGATTTCTCGGACTTACTTCCACACCGTTTTGAAGACGCGCATATAGTTTTGACCGAGGATTTTTTGCACATCCGCCTCGTTGTATCCACGTTTCCGGAGTTTGGCAGCGAAGTTCAGCACTTCGGGGTAGTAGGCAAATCCCTCGACCATACGATGGGGGGATCGAATGTTCGCTGTGATCTGTTTATCGTATGTGCTTGTGACATCTTTGTACTCCGGCGAACCCCAGGGATCGTACACGTGATCCGCATAGGTGCCCAGACTCATGTCGGTTCCGACCCCGATATTGTCGGTCGAGCCGAGAATCTGGGCCACATGGTCGATGTGATCGATAAAATCGTCCACTGTCGGCCTCTTGATTTGCCCAGTTTTGAGGGTCATCGGCCCCCAGGGTGAGAGACCGATAACACCGCCTTTGGCGGCGCAAGCCTTGATCTGTGTGTCGTCGATGTTGCGGGGATTGTCTGCTATTGCCTTTGTAGAAGAGTGACTGAACACGACCGGATGACTGCTGCGGTCGATGATTTCGAGGCTGGAAATCCGTCCGATGTGGGAGCAGTCCAGCAGAAGACCTACTCGGTTGCATTCGTCCACCACAAGCCGGCCGAATGCGGTCAATCCGTTATCCGTTCTGTCCAGACATCCGGCACAGAGTTTGTTCGTGAGGCTGTAGGCGAGTATGAGCATCCGAAGACCGAGTCTGTAAAAGGCTTCGATACGATGCAGTTCATAATCGATGAAGTCACCGCACTGACTTGCCAATATCAAAGATGTTTTTCGGGCCTTTTTTGTGGCAGGAATATCTTCTGCTTTGGCAGCGATGGTGATATTGGGGTACTTTCGGGTAATCCAATGCCAGTACATCAATCCCTTTAGGGCCTGATCAACGGGGAGGTGGGGATCCCATGCTGTAACAGTATAAGCGGAGACCCCATGCTTGTGGGCTTTGTCGAACTCGGCATCGGGCCAGATCTGCATACATGAATCGATGAATAAATAGGGGGGGGCCTTTTCCAGAACAGGATGAATCCCCTTCTCATTGTAGTGGGCTTCTTTCGCATCCGATTTTTGTTGAGGAAATCCGGACAGTGTCGTCGATCCCAGAGCCGCCACACCAGCCATCTTGAAGAAGGCTCTTCTTTTCATGTTCAATCATCCTTCCTAAACCTGAATTATTCACTACAGCTTCATGGGTCTCTTCCTTGCCGCTGCAGCAACCTCGGCTCGTGAATAATCCAGGTTCTGAATTATTTCTAAAAACTGTCGAGTTTTTCTATGATTGCATGTTATTTGCATTTTATCAAACATTGGTTAGAATATTTGTCTAAGAATGATTCAAGGAGGAAACAATGTCTCTTATTCTGGTTGTGCATTTCAATGACGGATTTAAAAAAGGCTTCACTTGTGAAAATGACGAAGACGCCACTATGAAAAGGCATGAATTGCTAGAAGTGGGTTATGAAGAAAAAGATCACGAGAGTCATATCTTCTATCCAGCCCACGCGATCTCCAAAATCGTCGTATCACAGCAATAACGGGTTCTGTTATATGTGCTCCAAAATCTCGAAATTCAGCTTAACTCGATAGGATGAGTGGGAAGATAAACGTTGAAAGAAAGGAAACGCAAATGAAAAACCGGTTTCTTCAAATCGCTGCCGTTTGTTTTTTAGGTGTTTTGATTTTCGGTCCGGGGAGTGTGTCAGCTCAAGTCGATGACAGATTCTTCGACTCGACAGAGATCGATCAGGAAAAGATCATTCTACCCATATTTTATTCCCATCCGGGAAGCTGGCAGGCGCTTCTCGGGCTCGACAATATTTTGGACGTGATCGATTTCAAAAGAATGACGGTCGTTTATATTTATCATGAAAAGGAAATTTTTGATTGCAGAAAAGCAATGCAGTATGTGACGGACAAAAAGATCGAGTGGCTGAAATTCCATGAAATTCGAACTCCCCTCGATCGCAAAAGTCTGTTCCAAAACAAAGCGCTTCATGATGAGTTCGATAAGATCTTCAAGAGATCGGATGGGGTCATATTTTTTGGGGGCTATGATATCCCGGCTTATGTGTACGAAGAAAAAACAAGCCTTTTATCGGACATCATATATCCCTACCGTCATTTTATAGAAATTTCCGCAGTGTTCTACCTTCTGGGCGGCAGCCAGGATAAAGATTTCAATGGCTTTCTAGAATCGAAACCCGGCTTTCCCATTCTGGGGATTTGTCTTGGATGCCAGACTCTGAACGTAGGAACAGGAGGCTCCATGATCCAGGACATCTGGGCGGATGTCTACCGGAAAATGTTTTTTGAGGATGTCATGGAAATTCCGAGAGAAAATCTGCACAGAAATCCCTTGGCCGCTCTCCATCCGGAAGATCGGTATCCATTGTACACTCTTCATCCCATAAAGTTGCAGGCAGACGGAAAATTCTGCAAAGAAATGGGATTCGGTCGGGAGGATCGGCCTCTTGTCCTCAGTGGTCATCATCAAGCACTCGGAAAAATGGGCAAAGGCCTCCGAGTGATCGCATCATCTCTGGATGGAAAAATTGTCGAAGCCATCGAGCATGAGAAATACCCTAATGTTCTGGGGATTCAGTTCCACCCGGATGCTGCTTTTTTATGGGATCCCGAGGCCCAAATTCAGTTCTTTCCTGGCGAGAAAAGGGGAAGCCTCGTGTCCCGATTGAAGGCAAAGGCACCAAGTTATGAATTCAATCGGAAGATCTGGTCCTGGTTCGATGAAAAACTAAAATCCTTCCACAGTCAAAATTAGGCCTGTATCTCAGGAGATTTTCTTCAGGAGTTCCAATCCGTTCCGCTGTCCTATGATCTCCACCCGGCTCCCAGGGCTAAGTCAGCATAATGTGCGGCTTTATTCAAGTACGCGGTATCTGTGATATCTCCCGGATCGGCCAATAGATCTTTGAGCGGTTGGATCTGCAAAAAGAAGCCGTCTTCCTGCTTTTTTTCGATCTGGATGACCGGAGTGATGCGCACGTCCTTCACAAAGGTCTTTTTGGTGTCGTTGTTTTGCCCTTTGACAAACTCAAGATTGGCGATCAAGCTCAATGCATTGAACGGAGAGGACATGATGGAAGCCAGGTTTCCGAGCCCGTAAAGGATCGGGGCAATTCGGTCCGGATCCCTTCGTGTCTGGTACAGTTCATACGGCTGGATGTTGTGGGTGTGGTGACTCAGGATGGCATCCGCACCGGCCTCGACGAGTGCGTGTGCGATTTCCAGCTGTTCTTTCCAGGGATACAATTCAAACTCCAGACCCCAATGAAGCGAAACCACGATGGCATCGCATTGCTCGGACCGGCACCAATTGATTTGCTCCTCGAGCAGCGAAAGGTCGGTTTTTCCCCCGAGCTTGTGAAAGGGCACATGATTGACCAGCCATTTTTTTCCTTCCGGGAAAGGTCTGGAGTTCAGTCCGTAGGTTGCGGCCACGAATCCGAACTTGATGCCGTTTGATATAACAAGCCGTCCCTTTTTTTGCTCCTCCGGCGTGCGATTCGTCCCTACAAACAGAAATCCTTCGGCTTCGATCACGTCGTGAGTGGTATCGAATCCCTCCTTACCGCAGTCGAGGATGTGATTGTTGGCAGTGTGGAAAATCGTGTATTGACGGCCTTCATGGCCTTTGAGTGCATTGTATTCTTCCGGAGTCGCGTTGATTTTTGGAGTTTCTTCTGCGCTGAAAACGGTTTCCTGGACCGGATAACTGGTGAGCGTGGATTCCAAATTGGCTATGGATATGTCTGCGCCGAAAATGAGATCGGAAACGTGCGCATAGAACTTTCCTCCCGAATGTTTCATACCTTTGGCGTTCATCAGGTCTCCTACGGCGCTCAGCCGCATTCGCTTCTCTTCACGGAAACCTTTAGGGGTGAATGGACCGTTCCGATCCTGATAGGACTTGAAGTGTGAATCCAGATCGCTTCCTTTTTCAGGGAGCAGAATATGTTTTTTCGATTTATAGAACCAATAGGGGGGAAGGGGGCCTTTAGGCCAATTGACCGGATCGGGGTTCATTTTTTTGGGGCGACGCCAAAATCGGAAGGTGTCGGCCAGAAGAAACATCAGCCTGCAGTGGAGGCGTTTCCACCAGGGGAGCGCGCTCATCATATCTCTGGCATAGACTGGAAGTTGCGATTTCATCTCTTTCCTCCTGTGTCGTTCGATCCATTCCTGACTGTCTTTATCCTAATGTTTTAGAACATGCTCTTGTTTTTCAGCGTGCCGAAGCTCACGAGTTTTTCTTCCGCCTCGTCCCAGAGGCGCAGGCGGAGTGAGTGCAAGCTGTCCCGTATGGTGATCGGTTTGACATTCTGCAGAACAGGCTCGGATTTGTAGCACTCCTCCAAGTTGTAGTTCGGGATCAGAGGACGCACGTGATGGACGTGGTGATAGCCTATGTTGCCGCTGTCTGCATGAAACATTTTAAACTCACCCCCCGTTGATTCTTTCCATACAGAGTATATGGGAAAAGGGAATTTATGTTAATGTTGAAATTTTTGGAACAGTTCAATGTACTCGGACACGCGGTCTCTGATTTTTTCTCTCGGGACGATTTCGTTGATCCCTCCTCTCTGGAGGTAGAAATCAGGCTGGTACCATTCAGGAAGATTCCCTTCTTTATCCCTGATTCGGGCTTTGAGGTAGCCTTCTACGACTCTGGTTCCTGCAAAGCCGATTTCCGCATTCTCCTCGGCAATGTGGATATCCCCCTGACTGACATAGCTGGAAAGGGATCCGGCCATAGTCGGGTCCGCCATGACCGAGATATAGGGAACCCTCCTGCGTGTCAAGGCCATGTTCGTTTTGGCCATCTGTAAGAGCGCATATATTCCTTCCTGCATCCGTGCGCCGCCGCTCATGGAGACGGATATGAGGGGACAGCCCAATTGGTTGGCATAATTCACGGCTCTGACAAATTTTTCACCGACAACGGAACTCAGGCTTCCACCTCGAAAGCCGTACTCGGATACGGCAAGCACGACTTCCTGGCCTTTGATCTTTGCCGTTCCGATGATCAGAGCCTCCATGACTCCCGTTTTTTCATGATCTTTCTGGATATCTTCTCTGTATCTTTTGATCCTGCCGTCATCGGTTTGGAAGCTGAAATTGATGGGATCCAAAGGTGTAAGGTTTGTGTCCTTTTCATCAAAACTTCCTCTGTCGGCGATATATTTGATCCATTCGTAGGCACTTGGGTGATTTTTTCGGTCCATATGCCCGCACTCGGGACATATTTTGTAATGTCTTTCGAATTTTCTGTAGGGAATTTTTGCGCCGCACTCTTTGTTCGGGCACTCATAGAGTTTTTTCGATGTTTTATCGGCATCTTTTTCGGGATGGTTTGGTTTGTGTTCTTCCTGTTGTTTCTTTTTTTTCCTGAATATATTCTTCAGGCGGTCAACGAAAGCGCGTGTTAGGTTTTTCATAAAAGGAGTTCTCTCTTTGACGACTTCCTCCTTCCATGTTCCATGATTCAGGAATTTGGTGTACCTCTTGGCTAACAGCAAGTTGACAGATTCTTTTTTCAATTCTTGTAAAGCTGCCTGAAGGATTTGTTTTATGTTGTCCGCGGTAGCAGCGGGATCCATATGAGCCCCTTCTCCGGGTTCCTTGATGATTCCGTCGATAATGCCGGATTGCAGCATATCTTGTGGCGTGGGTCTAAGGAGATTCGCCATTTCTCTGTGTTTTTTCTTCCTCTCTTCTCTGGGTTTGAGATGGAGATCTTTGAACAAGATTCGTGCGCATCCTTCCGGGGAGATGACGGAAAAGACGGCGTTTTCGAGCATGTAAGTTCTGTCGGCGACCTGGAGGGCGAGCGCTCCTCCGCTGCCGCCCTCTCCGATAATCATGCTGACAGTCGGAACGTTGAGGCCCGCCATGGTATAAATGCAATCCGATATCTTCCAGCACTGGAGAAGCTCAGCCGACTCCAGAAGCGGGTCTCCTCCGGGAGTGTCTATGAGGGTGATCAGCGGCTTTTGGAATTTTTCGGCGAGATGCATGATTTCCAAGGCATGGGCAAATCCCTTGGCTGTTACGGTGGTGAGAATCGAATTCCCGACAACCGTTCGCCAGTTCTGACCGATGACGAATACAGGCTGCCCATCAAGCTCGGCAAATCCTCCTGTGATGTTCGGATCTTGAGGATATCCTTCTTTGTAGGGTATAAACTTGTTAAAAATAAGTGGTATAAGATCCCGCGCCCTTGGCCGGTCTGCTTTCCTGACTAGCTCGTACTTGTCGTAGGCATCTGTCATTTGTCTGGAATTTCCAATCTCCATGATTCTCAACCCTTCATTTTCATACGGCCTTTCCATGACATGATATCCCTTCCCATGGAGTATCACATCAGCCGATCCTGTTAGGATTCCCGCTTCTCAGTATGTCGAGTTTATCTATAATATTCACATTGACTTGTCCTGTCAACAATCCTGAATTATTCATAAAAACCGCCGACACTCATGATTTAAAGAAATTTCATTCATCTGTCGGCGTTTTTACCCTCCGGGCGAGGCGATCTTATCGCATCGGCTTCCTCACAGCCCATTCGACGTAGATGACTACAGTCTCATGAGCTGTTTCGTTGCCACTGTACCAACCTCGACTCGTGAATAATCCAGGTCCTGAATTATTCATAAAAATCGCCGACACTCATGATTTAAAGAAATTTCATTCATCTGTCGGCGTTTTTACCCTCCGGGCGAGCCGATCTTGCCGCAACTGAATGATTCATAATACTTGATGGAATGTATTGCCGTGATTGACTCTTAGAATGGGCTATGGTAGTTATGAAGAAAATTCCATCCGGCTT
>JAFGNQ010000143.1 GCA_016926925.1 Candidatus Aminicenantota bacterium | reverse complement strand
CTCAGGCTGAGGAATCTCTATAACAGAATGATCGCTTATGGTATATATCCAAATCTTCGATACCCTGCCCCCCCGGTATCGCTTCCACTGGTGGAAGGGCTCTACAAGAGGCGTATAGGCTATTCTCGTTCCGTCATCTGAATATTTAGCGCGGTAAGCGTTGGGAATCGGCAATTTTTCCGGAAATCCACCCTCTGTGGATACAGTAAAAAGCTGCATATACCGGTTTGTGAACACATACCGGGGGGAAAGGAAAAGCACGGACGAACCATCCGGCGTGAAGTCCCGCACGAGGTCCGGTCCCGGGTGCCACGTCAATCTCTTTGGAATGCCCCCGGTAACCGGGATTAAAAACACATCCGTATTGCCGTCGTACTGTGCACTGAAAGCAATCCATTTGCCATCGGGAGAAAAGATGGGATCGGACTCCAAGCCGCGAACCGTAGTCAAGCGACGCGCATTGCCGCCGTCGACATCCGCTACCCAAAGGTCTTCGGCGTAGATAAAGGCCACATGATTCTTGGAGATTGCAGGCTGATTCATGAGCATGGTATCGTTGACATCGATTGCCGATAAAGAGGAAAGCACAACGCAAAACATTAAAAATACGAAAACCGGCGCTTTTTTTCTCATAGAACATACCTCCATTTTCACAAACGCAAAAAAATTTCCCTTAGGTCGATGACCGAAAACAAACAAACACCTCAAACATTCGATTATATATACGACAATATAGCTTTTTTGGTTATTCTTTTCTACAGACTTTTGAATAGTCAATACAATATAGAACAAAAATCCAGAATATTTTCTTATTGAAATATGTGCTCGTATTTTTTAGGATAGTAAAATCGCAGTCCATGTGTCGTGCTCAAGCTGCGCAAAGGAGCTAGAAATGGAAAGAAGAAAAGCTCTCCTCACTATCGGCTGTATGACAATTTTAGGTCCCAGTCTATTTTCTGGTAAAAAAAGGAGTATCGCTATGCAAAAAGAAGTTAAAACCGAGAACGCACCGAAAGCCATAGGCCCTTATTCCCAGGGTATTGTTGCCAACGGTTTCGTCTTTGCCTCCGGACAAATTCCCCTCGACCCAGTATCCGGGGAGCTCAATAAGGGACCCGTCGATGAGCAAACACGACTCGTCTTAACGAACCTCAAAGGAGTCCTGGAGGCTTCCGGAAGCTCACTGAACAAAGTGGTTAAATGTACTGTATTCCTCAAAGACATGAACGATTATGTCGCTATGAACAACGTTTACGGAGAATTTTTCCAGGCTCCGTATCCCGCCCGGGCAGCGGTTCAAGTTGCCAGACTGCCCAAAGATGTCCAAGTCGAAATCGAGGCGATTGCACTCCTCTGAAAAGGCTCATGCCGATATACGAGTTTTCTTGCCGAAACTGCGGGATTTGCTTTGAAACCCTCGTCTCTCTGGGCGCAGAGAAAAAAGTCGTCTGCACCGGATGCGGAAGTCAAGATATCCGGAAGTTGATCTCGAGCTTTGGAATCGGTGGAGGAAGCGATCGGACGAAAACCGCTGGATCAAGCTGCGCCGGATGCACGGCGACATCGTGCAGCACCTGCAAATAAGCACGGCCGTTCTATCCTCGCTGCCATAGAGTATTTCAGTAACTTATTCCTTCACAACCGTCTGCTTGACTTTGGTCCATCAGAGACGTACAAATAGCTTCATGGCGAAGAAAGTGCGTATCGGAGTCGATACGGGAGGCACATTCACCGATTTTGTCATTATCGAAAACGGAACGATTGCGATCGACAAAATTCCTTCCACTCCGGAAGACCCGTCTCTGGCTATCCTCAAAGGAGTAACGGATTGGCTTAACCGCTGTCCGCTGCCGGCTGTTATCCATGGTACTACAGTCGCCACCAATGCTCTTCTTGAAAGAAAAGGAGGACGGATTGCTCTCCTCACTACCCGGGGATTTGAGGATGTCATCTTCATAGGCAGACAGGTAAGAAGTCAACTCTACAGTTTGAAGGCCGAACAAAAGAAGCCGCTTCTCTCCCGCAATCTGTGTTTCGGACTGAACGAAAGGATCACGGGCAAAGGAAAGGTTGAGACCCCTCTTTCGCACCGAGAGATTGAGGAGGTATGCGTTAAGCTTCAAAAAAAACGAATCGACGCTGTCGCCGTTTGTCTGATTCATTCTTACGCCAATACCGCTCATGAGGAGATGATCGCTAAAGAATTGACAAAAAGAAATATTTTAGCCTCCATCTCGAGCCGCATCCTGCCAGAACATCGGGAGTACGAAAGGGCATCGGTATCAGTTGTCAATGCGTATCTCATGCCCGTCATGAGCCTTTACCTCAAAAGACTGGAAGGCCGTCTCAAAGGTGCCAGCTTGAGAATCATGCAGTCGAACGAAGGCCATATATCCGTAGCAACCGCCAAGTCTGAGCCCTTGCGCACGGCTCTCTCAGGACCTGCCGGAGGAGTTGTGGCAGCTTGCCACCTGGGGAGAGCTTGCGGATTCCGGAATATCATCACTTTTGATATGGGAGGGACATCATCGGACGTATCTCTCATCGAAGGACAAATCCGTCAGACCCACGAAAGTCTGATCGGCGAATATCCTGTACGCCTTCCCATGATCGATATTCACACTGTAGGAGCAGGAGGAGGCTCGCTTGCCTTCCGGGATCAAGGCGGCGCACTTAGGGTAGGGCCTCGAAGTGCAGGGGCCGAACCCGGGCCGGCCTGTTATGGGAAAGGAAAGAAGCCCACAGTTACGGATGCAAATCTCTTTCTTGGGCGTCTTGTCCCCGAATTTTTCCTAGGCGGAAAGATGCCTCTATTCTCAGAGCGAAGCCGATTTTCCCTTCAGAACCTTGCACGCGATCTGGGCAAGTCTCTCCTGGAAACGGCGGAGGGAATCATCGCGATAGCCAACGCCAATATGGAAAAGGCAATTAGGGTGATTTCCATAGAGAGGGGGTTTGACGCACGAAATTTTGCCCTATTCTCTTTTGGCGGTGCGGGCGGTATGCATGCCGCCGAAATCGCTGCTCTTCTCAAGATGAAAACAGTCATCATTCCCAAAAATGCCGGTGTTCTTTCCGCCCTCGGCCTTCTGTTAGCCGATTCCGTCAAAGACTATTCCTACTCAATCTTGAAAGGCGTGAAAAAAATAAAAAGAGCCGAGATAGAGAAAATCTTCGAATCCATAAAGAAAAGAAGTAAGGCGGAAATGATGGAAGAGGGATTCAAAGAAAATCAATTGAAGATTTTGCCGTTTCTGGATATCAGGTATTTGGGTCAGTCCTACGAGATCACCATTCCCATGCAGCCGGATGAATTCGATTTGAAAGCATGCACGGTCCAGTTCCATAGAGCCCACAAGAGACTCTACTCGTACCATCATTCCGAACGACCGGTTGAGATTGTGAACCTAAGAGTAAGAGCTGTGGGCAGAATAAAAAAACTGCCGCTCAGGAAACAGCCGCTAAGCGGTTTAAATTCCGATAAAGCATTCATGAAGAAACAACCTCTGGTCTTCAAGGGAAAAAAACAGATGGCTTCCGTATTCGATCGATCCCTTCTTACAGCCGGAACAAAAATCGTTGGCCCGGCTCTTATAGCCGACTGTGATTCGACGACATTTTTGCCTCCGGAGCACGAAGTCCGAGTGGATGAATTCATGAATTTGATCATGAGCATACCGATCTGACAAATGTTGAAATTCGATCCGATCGAGCTTGAGCTTTTTAAAAATATATTTATATCCATATCCGAGGAGATGGGTGCTGTTTTGGGGCGGACGGCTCTGTCACCTAACATCAAAGAGCGCAAAGACTTCTCCTGCGCCTTATTCAACAAGCATGGTGAAACTTTCGCCCAGGGATCGCACATCCCCGTTCATTTAGGCGCTATGCCGCTCTCTGTTCAAGCATCCCTGAAATCCGTAGCCTTCGATGAAGGGGATATGGTGCTTTTGAACGATCCCTACAGAGGGGGCACACACCTTCCCGATCTTACCTGCATATCTCCGTTTTTTGTAGCCGGAGAGCTCCGTTTTTTTGTCGCCAATCGAGCCCATCACTCAGATGTCGGAGGGATGACTCCCGGATCCATGCCCCTTGCTACGGAAATCTTCCAGGAAGGCTTGATCATTCCTCCGATGAAACTCATCACCAGAGGGAAAAGGAACACGCCTTTGATCGAATTGATCTTGGCCAATGTCCGTACTCCAGAAGAGCGGAAGGGCGATTTGTTGGCACAGGTGGCTGCCAATCACAAGGGTCTGCAAAGGCTTAAAGAAATCGTCTTCAAACACGGTGTCCGAAAGGTCGAATCCTACGGCCGATTCATCCAGGATTATACGGAAAAAATATTGAGAGAGACCATCTTGAAGATCCCGGACGGCACATATGCCTTCGAAGATCTCATGGACGATGACGGCATCCAAACTTCCCCCGTTAAAATCGGGGTTGTGATCTCTATTCAAAAGGACGAGGCTGTTATCGATTTCAGCCCTTCATCTCCTCAGGTCCAAGGGGGTATCAACGCGAATTATGCCGTCACCCACTCCGCAGTGCTGTATGTTTTTCGCTCCTTGATCGAAGAAGACATTCCCTTTAACACGGGCCTGTTCAGGCCTCTAACCATCAAGGCTCCGTCAGGTTCTGTCATCAACGCCAATTTCCCCGCGGCTACGGCTGCGGGAAACGTAGAAACTTCTCAGAGAATCGTTGATGTGCTCCTGGGTTGCCTGGCTCAAGCTGCCCCTTACAGGATTCCGGCTGCAAGTTCAGGGACTATGAACAACGTGACTTTTGGTGGATTCGATCCTGAAAAGAAAACTGCCTTTGCCTATTATGAGACTATAGGCGGTGGGATGGGTGCTTGTTCCACAGGGCACGGTCTGAGTGGAGTCCACACACATATGACTAATTCACTGAATACGCCGCTGGAGGCACTCGAAAATTATTTGCCGATCCGTATCCGTAGATACGGGCTTCGGCCGAATTCCGGAGGAGATGGCCAGTACAAAGGCGGTGATGGAATCATCAGGGAGTATGAATTCCTCGTTCCCGTACAGGTTTCGATCATGTCTGATAGGCGAAAATTCCCCCCTTACGGTCTGCAGCAAGGGAAATCCGGGAAAAAAGGAAAAAATATCCTCATTCGAGGGAATAAAAAAATAACGCTGAATTCCAAAGTCAATACACGCGCCATGCCCGGAGATGTGCTGCGCATCGAGACTCCGGGGGGTGGAGGCTATGGCAGGAAACCGTAAGCACGTTGCATTCGGCCCGGGATTTTTGGTGACTGCGGCTTTCATCGGCCCGGGAACCATCACGACCTGCTCGCTTGCCGGTGCGGATTTCGGCTATACGCTGATCTATGCGCTTGTCTTTGCCGTGGTAACGACACTCGTCCTTCAAGAGATGACCGGAAGACTGAGCCTGGCCTCAGGCCGTGATCTGAGTCAATCCTTGCGGGATCTCCCAAAAAGTCCCTTCTTGAAAGGACTTCTTGTTGTTTTGACACTCAGTTCGATTACTTTTGGGTGTGCCGCTTATGAAGCGGGAAATATAATCGGAGGATCGCTCGGCTTGGAGATCTCGACATCCGTCTCCCGAAGAATTTGGGTTGTTCTCATCTCGGTTTCGGCCATTGTGTTGCTCGGGAGGAAAAAATACCGATTGATCGAAGGCTTTCTCATTTTTCTGGTATGTGTCATGAGTTTGTCCTTCTTTGCCACTACGATCATTGTTAAGCCGGATATTATGGCTATCCTTAAGGGGTTGATCCCGAATTTCCCGAAAAATTCATTCTTCCTCACCCTCGCTTTAATCGGAACTACGGTTGTCCCCTACAATCTCTTTCTCCATTCCTCAGCTGTAAAACAAAAGTGGAAATCAGGTGTGCATTTGAAGGACGTACGGAGGGATCTCCTCGTCTCCATAGTCCTCGGCGGATTGATTTCCGCTTCGATAATCATCACCTCTTCTGCAGCCTACTTCCAAAAGGGGATCATCCTGGCGACGGGAGAGGCAATGGCTCAACAGCTCCGCCCCCTCTTCGGATCCGTAGCGAATTTTCTTTTCGGTATCGGGTTCTTTGCAGCGGGAATGAGCTCGGCCGTGACGGCTCCCTATGCAGCCGCCTTTGCTTCCTCGGGAATTCTAGGCTGGAAAGGAGGGCAAAACTCCAAATATTTTAAATTCGTTTGGCTTGGTGTCATCCTCATCGGCTTCATAGTATCACTCTTTCATCTCAATCCGATTGCAGTGATTGTATTTGCCCAGGTCTCCAACGGTCTCATCCTCCCCGTAGCCTCGGCCTTCCTTCTGATTGTACTCAACGACACGGAACGAATGGGAGACTATGCCAACAATTGGAAACAAAATGTATTCGGAGTTCTGATCATCCTTCTTGTTTCTTTTTTGGGAATATGGAATATTCTCAAGTTGTTCTTCAGTTGAAATTCGGCTTTCAAGGTTGAAATGGAAAAACAGCCGCTCCTGCTCTCTAGACAACGAGCTGCGACGACCGACTAAGATAAAGCAAAATCGACGGCAGCCCGCGCGTGAAGATCCGTAGTGTCATACAACCGGACGGTGTAGTCCTTCTGCTTAACGATCAAAGGTATCTCCGTGCATCCCAGAATGATCCCCTCGGCTCCTCCGGCTTCAAGATTTCCGATGACTTCCCTAAATTTTTCTTTGGACTCTTCTTTGATGTCACCAAAACAGAGCTCGCTGTAAAGTATGCTATGGATGGTCTTTCTCTCATTTTCTGGCGGAATGATGACATCAATACCATACTTCTCTTTCAAGCGTCCTTTGTAAAAATCCTGTTCCATCGTAAATCGCGTGCCCAAAAGGCCGACTTTATTCTGTCCGCTTCCCTTTATACTCTCGGCAGTCACATCAACAATATGGAGCAACGGAATGCGGATGGAGGCGGCGACATCTTCGGCCATCTTATGCATCGTGTTGGTGCAAATCACGATAAAATCGGCACCTGCTCTTTCCACGCGCTGTGCTGCATCAACCATGATTTCTGTCGCGGCTTTCCAATCCCCTTTGTGCTGCTTCTCCTCGATCTCTTGAAAATCTACGGAATACATCAAACACTTGGCCGAGTGGAACCCACCCAATCTCTGCTTGACGGTCTCGTTGCAAATCCGATAATACTCCAAAGACGACTCCCAACTCATGCCGCCTATGAGCCCGATGGTTTTCATTGTGACCTCCATTTCCAGAATAAATTGAGCCGAGCAGGACACTGATAGGATTAAATCTCATTACCCATAGAAAGTCAATGAACCCAAGGCGACAATATTAAAGCGAAACACTGTTGAAGAATCACACGTCGACTCTTTTTCGAAAAATCCGGGGTGGAAGAGAGTTGCTATTTTTTTTACCTTGGATAGAATAGAAATTTAACAAGGACGAGTTTCATGAGACAAACAGGCCAAGAGGAAAACACTGTCGTCGGGAAAATCCATAAGGCCGCTGAGAAAGCCGAAAATATTATCCGGCCGTTCATAAGAGAAACTCCTTTGGAACACTCCCCCTATCTCAGCCTGATCACAAGCAGCGAGGTCTATCTCAAACTGGAAAACATGCAGATAACGGGATCGTTCAAGCTGCGAGGAGCGATGAATAAGATATTGTCGCTGACTCCTTCACAGTTGAAAAAGGGGTTGATCACAGCATCCTCAGGAAACCACGGGGCCGCTTTCGCCTATCTCGTGGACCGATTTAGGATTAAAGGTACAATTTATTTACCCGAGAGCGCGCCAAAGACAAAGATAGATGCGCTGCGCCATCATAATGCTGAAATTAAACTGGGCGGGAACGACTGCATTTTGGCTGAGATAGCCGCCCGGTCGGCAGCTGAGAGCACGGGAAGAAAATACATCTCCCCTTATAACGACTTGGCGATCATTGGAGGGCAGGCGACCATCGGAGTCGAACTGCAAAGACAATCCGGGAAAACGAATGCCGTATTCATACCGATCGGTGGAGGCGGTTTGGCGGCCGGAATCGGAGGCTACCTCAAGGCCTTCGATAAGAACATCGCAATTATAGGCTGCCAACCGGAGAGCTCTCCTGTTATGTACGAATCGGTCAAGGCCGGACACATTGTAGAGATGGAATCCAAGCCCACAATCTCCGATGGAACAGCAGGAGGAATAGAGAAAAATGCCATCACTCTCGATATTTGCCGGGAAGTCATTGACGACTTCGTCCTCGTTTCGGAAAAAGAAATCCGGGATGCCATCAAACTCATCTTGGAAAGACATTATCTGCTCATTGAGGGAGCAGCAGCTCTGTCGGTGGCGGCTTTTTTAAAGACAAAAAACAAGTACTCAGGAAAATGTGTGGTATTGATCATCAGTGGCGCCAAAATCAGTCTGGGCAAACTGCAAGACATTCTTTGTGATCAGGAGGGAACATCATGAACAGGAGAACTTTTTTAAAAACATCGGCCAAGGCCGGGTTGGCCATAGGCATGACCGGCGGTATTTTGCGCAGCTATTCTGAGGCAGGGCCGCAATCGTTCGATATACTTATCAAGAATGGCCGGATGATAGACGGTATCAAAGACGAGGCATTCTCTTCGGATCTGGGAATCATTTCGGACCGCATTGCCGCCATAGGGCAGCTGTCAGCAACTCAGGCTAAAATCGTTATCGATGCCCGAAACAAAATTGTATGTCCCGGTTTTATCGACATTCATTCACACACCGATTTCGAACTTTTCGTCAATCCCAAAGCGGAGAGCAAGATCCGCCAGGGTATAACGACCGAACTCAGCGGCAACTGCGGCGGGTCGATGTTTCCGTTGAAAAAAGATCTGACTGAATACGAAAAGGCCATTAAAGACGCCATGGGTATTGAATGTTCTTGGACCGATCTCAAAGGATACCATGAATTGATGGCCAAACAAGGAACAGCGGTCAATCATGCAACATTGGTCGGCCACGGAACGATACGAATGCACGTGCTGGGCTCGGATCGCCGGAGACCTAATTCGAATGAGATGAAAGCCATGAAAAAGCTCGCCGCAGAGGCAATGGAACAGGGCGCCTTCGGAATATCAACCGGACTGGAGTACGCCCCCGATCGGTTCACCGCTACTGAAGACCTTATAGAAGTCTGCAAGACCGTTGCCCTCTACGATGGGTTCTATGCCACTCATATGAGAAGCGAGGATACCCAGCTTATGGAAGCCGTTGCCGAAGCGCTGCATATCGCGGAACAAGCGGGCTTGCCGCTTCAAATATCTCATCTAAAAGTTGCGGGCCGGCGCAACTATTACAAAATGAACAAGGTTTTCGATCTGATTGAAAATGCTGAAGCGGACGGATTGGATGTTACGGCCGACCGCTATCCGTATACGGCTTATGCCACAACACTGAACATCATGTTCCCTATGTGGGCTCTGGACGGCGGAAGCGATGAATTTGTACGGCGCCTTAAAAATAAAGACCTCCGCCAGAAGATGCGTGAAGAAGCCCTGGAGAAAGTCGAAGGGAACAACTCTTGGGAAAACATGCTCATCACATCCGTCAACAAGCCCGACAATAAGCCTCTGGTCGGAAAATATATAAGGGAGGCGGCAGAACAGGCTGGACAAGATCCTTACGAATTTGCCTGCGATCTCCTTATCTCCGAGGGAGGAGAATTGAGCATCATCGGATTCGGAATGGATGATCAAAACACGTCGCTGGTCTTGAAACACCCTCTGGTCATGCTCTGTTCGGATGGAGTGGCGCTTGCTCCCTACGGTAAACTCAGTGAAGGCATCCCCCACCCGCGCAACTACGGAGCGTTCCCGCGTTTTCTGGGTAAATATGTCAGAGAGGAAAAACTGCTTCCTCTCGCCGAGGCTATTAAAAAAATGACATCGATGCCGGCCCAACGCCTCGGATTGAAAGAGAGAGGGACACTCAAAAAAGGAAACTATGCCGACATCGTCGTTTTCGATGCAGCTACGGTCAAAGACCGGGCGACATTCACACAGCCCGAGCTGTATCCTCAAGGAATAGATTATGTTCTGGTTAACGGAACGGTTGTGATCAAAAGCGGCGAACATACAGGAGAGCTTCCCGGAAAAATCCTCAACTCCCGCGGTTGAAAACTCACCGTTTCTCGCTGTAAAATTTCCTGATTGACTCGACGACCGATTCTTGCTGCTCCGGTTTGAGCTCCGGATAAATCGGAAGCGCGAGAACCTCCAAGGCCGCTTTTTCCGCCTCGGGAAAATCTCCCTTTTTATAGCCCAAACCGGCGAAACATTTCTGAAGATGCAGAGGCAGAGGGTAAAAAACAGCGGAGGGAACCCCCTCTTCTTTCAAACGGCTTTGCAAGGCATCCCGGGAGGCGACACGGACAACATACTGATGATACGTATGGTAATGCTTGAGCTGGAATTTTTTATAGACGGCTTCCGGCCTTTGTAGAAATCCTTTTTCCAACAAGCCCGACTCGGCAAAAAGACGGTCGTATGAAGCGGCTTTTTCCTGTCTCTTCTGCTGCCATGCATCCAGGTGTTTGAGTTTAACCCTGAGTACGGCTGCCTGCAAGGCATCAAGACGGAAATTTCCGCCCAGAGCTTCATAATAGTACTTGTTCCCGGATCCATGCACTCGAAGAAGCCTCAATCTCTCTCCCAACTCCGAATCGTTTGTCAAAACCATCCCGGCATCCCCGCACGCCCCCAAATTTTTGGCCGGATAAAAGGAAAGAATACCGGCATCTCCAAGCGTACAAGCCCGCTTAGTGCCGGTGGGCGCCGGATATTCGGAACCTACGGCCTGAGCCGCATCCTCCAGCACAAACAGACCGTAACGATCTGCAAGGCCGTTTATCGGTGTCATATCCGCACACTGGCCGTAGAGATGAACAGGAACGATACCTCGTATTCTGGAGTTCCCTTCCCGGTCGATTTCCCTTTCGAGCAATTCGCGAAGACTTTCAGGGTCGATATTGTAAGTCACGGAATCGATATCACAGAAGACAGGCTTTGCACCCAGGCGCGCAATCGCACCTCCCGTGGCAAAAAACGTGAACGGGGAGGTTACGACACAATCTCCGTTTTTTATTCCGAGAGCCATGAGAGACATTATCAGGGCATCCGAACCTGAAGATACTCCTACGGCTTCCTTTGCTCCAATATAGGCTCCAAGTTCATTTTCCAGGGCTTCGACCTCTGCACCAAGGATGAATGCCTGGTTTCGTAAAACCTCGGCAACTTTAGTTTCGATCTCTTCCTGGATAGCGGCATACTGCGCTTTGAGGTCTAAAAGAGGAAATTTCATAAGAACACAACTCTAGCTGAACGTTTGCAGATTGTCAATTTCACATTGCTTTTTTGAGCTTTTTTTTCTCAATTATCAACTGACCTTGATACGACACGTAATTGAGCAATATGATCACCCTTTCTTTCTCCGTCAACTCCTTCTTGAAAATTCCACGTAAGCCCTTAAGCGGACCTTCAGCCACTTCAATCTCGTCGCCTATTTCGGGCTGTTCCCCATATTTTAGGAACTCGATATAGCCGTCCACTTCTCTTTTTCTGATTTCATCGATGATCTCCACCGGGACGGGAATAGGCCCTTCCTGTATTCCTACGACACGTTTGACTCCTCGGGTATAGCGAACGAGCCGATAATCACGAGGATGTTCAAAGCGGATGAATGTGTAACCAGGGAAAAATGCCTTAATCCTTCCCTCGCTTTTGTACTTGG
>JAFGNQ010000018.1 GCA_016926925.1 Candidatus Aminicenantota bacterium | reverse complement strand
GTGCGGAAAGAAGAGATGGGCGGACGCTTCCGCTGGATCACGGAGAAAAAAGATACGGAAGTCGAAAGCCGGAGCATCAAATCCGAATCAGAGCCCATTCTCGAAGCTTTTCTCCCCGACAAGGCCGGCTATTACATTTTGAAAGCCGAGAGCAAAGACGGGCGAAAGAATAGGATCACGACATCCTTTTCTTTCTATGTTACGGGAAGGGATTATGTCCCCTGGAAAAGAGAGGATGATGACGTCATCGAACTCATCTCAGATCAGGAGACGTATCGTCCCGGAGACAAGGCCAGGGTGCTTGTGAAATCCCCTTATGAAAGTGCCCAAGCGCTCGTGACCTTAGAGCGGGAGGGCGTACTGGAGAGCCGCGTGCAAGAAATTGTGGGCAGCACATCCGCCATCGAAGTGCCCATTCGCTCCGAGCACATTCCCAACGTGTACGTGTGTGTGCTTCTTGTCCAGGGGCGAACATCGGATTCCAATGCAGATCGGGAGCAGGATTTGGGAAAACCATCCTTCAAAATAGGCTATGTGAAGCTCGGAGTGGACCCCGGAGAAAAAAAACTCTCTGTTTCCATCGGAAAAGACAAAGAGACCTATGTTCCCGGAGAAAAAGTCTCTCTCAAGTTGAAGGTCAGGAATGCAGGAGGAAAGGAAGCGGCTTCCTGCCTTTCTGTGGCCGTGGTCGACATCGGTGTTTTGAACCTGATCGGATACCGGACGCCGGATCTTCTCTCGCATTTTTACAGCCAGCGTCCGCTTTCCGTACAGACATCGGAGACCCGTCATATGGTGGTGGGCCAGAGAGTTTTTGGAGAAAAGGGAGATGAGCCCGCCGGAGGACTTGGAGAAACGGCCAAAGCGGCGGCTCCGCTTTCTCTATCCGAAGTGGAGTTGAGGGGGGATTTCAAGTTCACCGCATACTGGAATCCTTCGGTTTTGACCGATGAGGATGGAAATGCCGATGTGGAGTTCACCCTGCCTGACAACCTGACGACTTTCCGGGTGATGGCGGTTGCGCAGACAAAAGATTCGGAATTCGGACGGTCGGAGGAACAATTCCGTGTGACGAAGCCCTTGCTGCTACAGCCTGCTTTGCCGCGTTTTGCGCGTATCGGAGACACCTTTTACGGCGGTGTCGTCGTTCACAATAACTCGAAACAAGAAGGCGATGTGATTCTGGACTGCGATTCGGTTGGACTGGCTTGCTTAGACAAAGAGACGGTGCGACGGTTCTCGTTAGCTTCCGGCGAGGGGAAGGAAATTCTTTTTGCCTTCAGTGCAGAGAAGAGAGGTACGGCCGGCTTTGGCTTCAGGGCCAAGATGGGCGAGATCAGTGACGGATTGGAGGTTTCCATTCCCATCCTTGTCCCGCGTCCCACTGAGACGGTTGCCCTCCACAAAGATACGCTCGAGTCCGCCGACGAAACCATAAAAATACCAGAGAATGTCTATCCGGAGTTAAGCCTGCTTTCCTTCCAAGCTTCTGCAAGTGCCCTTTCCGGGCTTAAAGGCAGTCTGGATTTTCTCAAAGATTATCCCTATCTCTGCCTTGAACAAAGGATTTCTGCCGTTCTTCCTTTCCTGGTGGCTGCTGATATCATCCAGGATTTCAGACTCACCGAGTCGACGGAAGCGGAGATTCGTGAATTTGTGACCAAAAACTTGAAAGAGATTTACAGCTATCAGAAAGGAAACGGCGGATTCGGACTCTGGCCTGATTCTACCTATATCAATCCGTTCAATACCTGTTATGCCGCTTTTGCCCTCTATCAGGCTCAACGCTCAGGCTACAAAGTGGATTCTCAGGTGGTGTCGCGGCTTTTAAACTACCTTCGAAACTTGATGTCGGGAAAGGTGGAAAAAGGGCGGGAACGCATGCAGCGGGGGAGGGTGGATCAGGGTCGCTATCCCTACGGTCAAAGAACATGGAAGACTATCGAAGCCTATGCCGCCTACTGCCTTGCTCTGTTCGGCCGTGCCGAAGCCGCTTTTGCGGAGCAACTTTTCACTGAGAGAGAACAGCTCTCGCTTTTCGGCAAGACGCTGCTTCTAAAAGCTCTCTTTCACGGCAAAGGAGCAGCAGCCGCACAGCGCACTCTTCTTCAGGAATTGATCAACAAAATCAAGGTCTCGCCGACAAGCGCCCATTTTGAGGAAGATTCAGGTATGGATGGACGCTGGATCTACAGCTCCAACCTCAGATCCTCGGCTTATATTCTGCAGACGCTGCTGGAATTGGATACCGAAAACCCGCTGATTCCGGCTGTTGCCCGTTGGCTGGTGGATCGGCGCAATGCCGGCCAATGGTTGACCACACAGGAGAATTTTTATTCCTTCTACGCACTCAACGATTTTTACCGCAAGTATGAAGATATCCGGCCGGATTTCAAGGTGACGGTGAGGTTAGCTGGAAAAACCCTAATGGAGGATGCTTTTAGACAAGGGAAGCATACCGTTCGCAGCTCAAAAAGCCCGTTGGGTGATTATGCAGAGGGAGAGGCCTTAGCTTTAAAGGTCGAGAAGGAGGGAAGAGGAAGGCTCTATTACGAGACGCGAATGACCTATGCACCTAAGACGCCTTTATCCGCTCGAGATGAAGGCTTCACCGTCTACAAGTCCATTACGGATTTTGAAGGAAGGCCGCTGAAGACCATTAAGGCCGGTGATGTGGTCGTTGTCACCCTTCAAGTCATCACTCCTCAGGAAAGGCTTTTTGCCGTAGTGGACGACCCTCTGCCGGCCGGGCTCGAGGCCGTCAATCCGCATTTCAAGATCGAAAGCAGTGAACAACTGCGGCGAACGGATGCCTTTGAAGACAACCGGGGCCGGTGGTGGGAGGGATTCAATCATATCGAGATGCACGACGACAGGGTGCTCCTCTTTGCCGACTCACTCTCAGCCGGTATCCATTTGCACCGCTATCTGGCCCGGGCATTGACCTATGGAACGTTCCAGATGCCGGGGACCGTAATCGAGGAGATGTACGCACCCGAAGTGTTCGGAAGAAGCCAAGAGGCCGTCGTCACAATCAAGCAAGAGCCATGAAAGGCAAGATCGTTTTCGCCCTGCTCCTTTTAGCGCTGCTTTTTATGGGGTCGCTCTATATTCCTTATCCCCGAGGAAAATTATCGCCTGCAGCGGTCGTTTCCCTTCGCATTCTTGACCGAAACGGCACTCTGCTGAGAGAGATTATCTCGTCTGAGGGCGGCCGCTGCCGCTGGGTCGATCTTAGCGGGATATCTCCTTATGTAGTGGCGTCTACCATAGCCGCCGAAGATCGCTTCTTTTTCCTTCACCCCGGAGTCAATGTATTTTCTATTGTATCGGCCGCAGTTCAGAATATCCGGAAAGGGGAAGTCATCTCTGGGGCATCGACCCTCACTCAGCAGTTAGCCCGGAATCTCTACGGACGGTCGCGCACGCTCTTATCCAAACTTTTTGAAACCTGGGTCGCTGTTCGGCTGGAGAAGACCCTCTCCAAAGAAGAGATTCTGGCTCAGTATCTCAACAGGGTGTGCTACGGGAATATGACCTACGGCATCGAAGCGGCGTCAAGACTCTATTTTGACAAGTCCGCCGCTGATCTCAGCCTTGCCGAAGCGGCCTTTTTGGCGTCGCTTCCCCGCTCTCCCATGAGACTCAATCCCTACAGTCATATCGGTCCGGCCCGGAATAGACAAAGACACATTCTGAACAGGATGCTTCGATTGGGAAGCATCGGAAAGGAAAAGTGGGAGAGGGCCTTGCAGGAACCTTTGAAGGTTTTTCCCGCCTCGCAAAAATTCCGTGCCCCTCACTTTTGTGATTATGTGCTCCGGGATTTGTGGCAGGACATTCCCCGCAGCCGGGCAACGATTCACACGACTCTGGATTACAGCCTTCAGGAAAAAGTGGAAGTGTTGGCTGCCAATCATCTTTCGGGTTTGGAATCCAAGCGGATTACCAATACTGCGGTCGTGGTTCTGGATAACCATACTGCTGAAATTCTGGTGATGGTGGGCTCGAAGGATTTCTTCGATGAGCTTCACGACGGACAAGTGAACGGGGCTCTTTCCCGGCGCCAGCCGGGCTCGGCTTTGAAGCCGTTTACCTACGGCCTTGGTTTGGAGAGGGGCATGACTGCTGCCCAGATTCTGGAGGACCGGGAGGTCCACTTCAGCACCCCGGGAGGAACCTACCATCCTCAAAACTACGACAAACACTATCACGGCCCGGTCCGCATGCGGCAAGCCCTGGCGTGTTCCTACAATGTCCCGGCCGTAGTTCTCTCTGCAGAGCTGGGTCCGGACCTTTTGTATCAAAAGCTCAAGGAGACGGGATTTCAGAGCTTAAGCAAGAATTCCGGGTTTTATGGATTGGGACTGACTCTTGGAAGTGGTGAAGTCACCCTTCTTGAGCTGGTACAGGCCTATGCCTCTTTGGCGCGGGGTGGACTGTATAAAAAGGCTGAAGCGATCTGCAGCTATAAAGAGTTTGAGAAAGGCAAGGAGTTTTTTTCCCCCGGATATCAGAAGCAGAGCCGATCCCGGCGCATATTCACAGCGCAGACAGCTTATATCCTGACCCATATGCTTTCCGATAAAGACGCCCGCATACCCGCATTCGGCTACCATTCACCTTTAAATCTTCCTTTCCCCTGCGCAGCCAAGACAGGGACTTCCAAGGATTGCCGGGACAACTGGACAGTGGGCTATACGCCGCGGTATACGGTCGGCGTCTGGGTCGGGAATTTTGATGGAATGCCTATGCACAACATTTCCGGGATCACAGGTTGCGGCCCTCTCTTCCGGGATGTCATGCTGCTTTTGGAGAAAGAGAATGCAACGGAAGCTTTTCCCGTACCTGCTGACATTATCCAGGTCAGAGTCTGTCCTCTCTCAGGCAAAAGAGCCGCTGCGGATTGTCCCGGCTGTATTGAAGAGATCTTTGTCAACGGAACCGAGCCTGAAGAATTGTGCTCTTTAAGCCATGTCGAGATCGGGAATATTCGAAACAGAAATGATCGGGAAGCGGCTTTCGGCAGCATCCGGCCAGAAGTTCTTTTTCCTTTAGAAGGCGATGTTTTCAAAATGGATCCGGTCCTGAGAGGGAATTATCAAAAGATTCATTTCAAGGCATCCGTTCCCAAAAGTCTGAAATCGGAGGGCTTCCACTGGCTTCTCAACGGCAAGAAATTGGGCGGATCCCCATATCCTTTCTCGCTATCTTGGGAGCTGACACCAGGCCGATACAGGCTGCAGTGCACACTCATCCAAGGTGGGAAACGCCTCCGAAGCTCTACCGTGCATTTCAGCGTGCTCCGCTAAGTTCGGGACATCATAGAAGTTTGACGTCCCTCGAATTTATAATGGGGAAAATACTGTAAGAGGAGGGGAGAATCATGGAGTCGAAAAGATTGTCTGCCGAGCGGCGAAAAAATCTCAAGGCGCTGATCAAGCGGATGAATTCAAGACAGAGAGATCCCTTTCCCATGCACAAAACGCTCATTGACTGTTTTGATGCAGGGATCACTCCTGAAGAAAACGCCTATCTGTTGAAGCTGGGGGATCATCCCTATACTTATGAAGAGCTTGCCGCCTTTTCCGATCATCCTGAGGAATTCTTCCGGCCCTTCTTCGACTCCATGCGCAGGAAAGGTCTCTTGTGGCCGGAATTGTTTGAAGACGGCAAGGAACGCTATGCCTTGGCCGGTATAATGGTCGGGTGGTTCGAGGCGTTTCTCTCCGACGGGAAAAAAACGTTGGAACAACAGGAATTTGCACGCAGTCTAGAGAAGTACTTCCGGTACCTGAAGAAGATGAATTTTTTCCCCATCAGAAATCTACAGAATCGCATGGCCAGAAAACATGCGAAAGCACCCCGTACCATAGCGGTGGCGAAAAGAACCGATGAAGATACAAATGCGGTTCGCATAGATATCAACATGCAGCTGGATAAACCTGAGATGATGGTTTCTCCCACAGCATCCGTTTACGATCTCGTAAACAAATATGGCGATGAGAACAAGATTGCTGTCATGCACTGTTTTTGCAGGGAGTGGAAAAAGATGGTCGATGAGCCGTGCCGTTTGGGTGTTCCCGGTGAGTCGTGTATGGTCATCGGTGATTTTGCGGATCACATTGTTGATATCCGCATAGGACGACCCATCACGAAGGAGGACGCTCTCGAATTGATTCAGGATCTTCAAAAAAAAGGAACGATCCACCAGGTTTTCTATGACAAAGATGATCTCGATCGTCCTGAAATCGCCATCTGCAATTGCTGCTGGGATTGCTGCGGAGTCTTCGGCAGTTACAACAGGGGTATTACTCCTTTGCGTTTAAAATCTTTTTACACGGCCCGAATTTCAGACGGGGCCTCCTGCTCGGGTTGTGGGACCTGTTTGACGTATTGTCCTGTTGGGGCCATTTCGCTCGAGAACAACAAGTCTCGCATTCATTCGGAAAAGTGCATCGGATGCGGGCAATGTGAACTGCAGTGCCCTGAGGATGTTTTTACCTTGGAGTATATAGAAAGAGATGTGATCCTGCCCTTACGAAAAAGATCCGAAGCCCGCATTCCATAAATCTGAATTGTAAAGTTCAATCGAGCTACAATATAAGTTCCTTAATCCTTTTTTATGTACTATACTGCATGCACGGTTTTGCAATGCTATTGAGGAGGATGGAATGAAACGCTTTCTGATTCTTTCACTCGTTCTGATCATCGGGATTTGTCTGAACACAGCTGCCTGCGGTGGGAAAGGCGGAACAGATTCTTCCGAAGTAAAGGATTCGAATTCCCCGGCAGGCCGGAAGAAAGCCTTTGTGGCCGGACTGAGTACGGAGACCAACCTCTATTGTCCCTTTCCTACGGACCTCAGCGATTTCGAGAGAGAAGATTTCGAAGGAATGGACCTGTCTAAGACGATTGCTCGAATTGCCGATAAACGAGGCTGGGCCTTCGACTTAGGCTTGATAGCCAACGCCGCTCCTGCGGGAATCACGACCCGCTCTGCATATGAAACCCAGAAGGAAGAAATCCTGTCGGCTTTGAGATCAGCCCTGCCCGTCGATATGGTGGTTTTGATCTTGCATGGAGCCATGGTAGCCCAGGGTTATGATGATTGCGAAGGGGATCTCCTGCAATCCGTTCGTGATATTGTGGGTGACGATATCCCCATAGGGGCCGGCTTGGATCCCCATGCCCATCTGTCAGACACAATGGTCGAAGCCGCAGACATCCTTGTTTTCTATAAAGAGTGGCCGCACATCGATGCCTTGGAAACTTATACCAAAGCGTTCGATTTGACGGCGGATTGTGCCGAAGGAAAGATCAAGCCGACCATGGCTGTTTGGGACTGCCGTATGATAGCCAACTATCATACGCTCGAGGAGCCGACAAAAAGTGTGGTTGATGACATGAAAAACGCTGAAGGCAAGGACGGTGTCATTTCCGTATCCTTTATCCACGGCTTTTCCGATGCAGATGTGCCGGACATGGGATCCAAGATGCTGGTCGTCACGGATAACCAGCCGGAAAAAGCCGCTGAACTGGCGGAGCAGTTCGGCAGGCGGTTTTTTGCCTTGAGAGGAAAAACGGGAGCGAGAAATCTCATGGAGCTCGAAGAAGGCCTTAAAGCCATCACCGAAGAGCAAAAGTTCCCTTGTATCGTTGCCGATTATTCCGATATGCCCTATGGAGGCGCGCCCGGCGATGCCACTTTTTTTCTCAAGGGGTTGCTCGATCTCGAGATCGACAATTCCATCCTTGCCGCGCTTTGGGACCCCATGGCCGTGGACATTGCCCTCAAATGTGACGTTGGAGATAGGCTTCCGATGCGCATCGGCGGAAAGACGGGCCCCATGTCCGGCGATCCCATCGACCTTGAAGTCGAAGTCCTTCTCAAATCCGAAGATTTCAAAATGACCGAAGACAGCGGAGAGGAGAGTTCTTATGGAGCCCTTGCGGTTGTTCGGTCCAGAGGGATCGATATCGTTCTGACAAAAAGACGTTTTCCGGTATACGACTGGCGGATGCTCGAACAAATGGAATTGGATCCGAAAAACAAACGGGTCATCGTCGTCAAATCTGCAAACAATTTTTATGCCGGCTTCGAAGCCATTATGGGCAGCGTTATCTATGTGTTGAGTCCAGGCCTCTGCCGCCTTCCGGGCGAAAGGCCGATGACGCGAATCGAACGGCCCAAATGGCCATTCGATGAGAATCCCTTTAAAGGGGAAGATTAAGCCCTATTCCGAAGAAATCAATGAACCTCCGGAATCGCAAAAATTTCGAACTTAATAAGAGGAATCGAGGTGAAACAGGGAGATGAGTTGTGTGTAGCTCATATGCACTTCGCCAATTATCCCCGAGAGGGAAAAAAGGAGGAATCGGACATATGAAGAAGATCAATCTCATTCTTGGTATTCTGATGATTGTATTTGCAGGCTGTGCGGAAAAGAACAGCGGCGAAGAAGGGCTTGAGATGGATGTGCTTCCCGTCGTGCCTGCTGATGCCCAGGCAATTTCACTGAAGGGTGCGCCGCTTTATGCATCCGTTCCGGATGCCCGAGTCATGGAAAAATATGAAGAGGCGAAAAAGACCTATACGGCTGATCCTGATAACGCCGATAACATCATCTGGTACGGGCGCTGGGCGGCCTACACCGGGGATTATCGGCAGGCCGTCCTTATCTTCACAGAAGGGATCCGTAAGTTTCCGGGCGATGCCCGCTTTTACAGACACAGGGGCCACCGCTACATTTCGATCCGCGAATTCGACAGGGCCATCGAGGATTTTGAAGCCGCTGCCGTCCTGATCGAGGGAGCGAAAGACATGGTCGAGGCCGACGGCCAGCCCAACGCCATGAATATTCCTGTCAGCACCCTGCATACAAACATCTGGTACCATCTCGGTCTGGCCTATTATCTGAAGCACGATTTGGAGAATGCCCTCAGGATTTACAACGAGGGTGTCACAGCCTGCACCAATGACGACATGCTCGTAGCCATGACACACTGGCTTTACATGACGCTCCGGCTTCTGGACAAAGAAGAGCAAGCCGTGCAAGCGCTGGATCCCATCCATGAAGAGATGAATGTGATCGAAAATATGGTGTATCATCGATTGTGCCTCTTTTATAAAAAGGTACTTACTCTGGAAGAATTACCGGATAAAGAGGACACGGACATCATGAGCGATGCCATGGCTTACGGTGTGGGAAATTGGCACTTCTACAACGGCCTTCGAAACGAAGCCAGAGAGATTTTCGAGAGGATTTGTGACAATAAGGTTTGGGCCTCCTTCGGATTCATAGCCGCCGAAGCAGCCTTGAACAGGGAGTTCCAAGAATAAAAAATCCTTCGTACCGCAGCAGATTGACGCCGCTCTCCGTTGGGAGTACAATCCTCCTTTAAGACCGATTTCTTCTGAAAGGGAGCACGAATATGACCTTTAGTAAAGAGGCACCGGCAGCGATCCCGACATACGAGATGCCGGGTTCAGTGGGTAGAGTCCACACAGCCATCGATGAGATGTTTCCGGTCCATTTGGAGAGATGTCGTGCTTTTCTAAGGCAGAAGAGCATTTCAGCTACCGGAGAGGGGATACGTGAGACTGCGGCACTTATCAAAGAGTTCATCGAAGAAATCGGCGGAGAGGTGACGTTTAAAGGAGATCCTGCCTTCCCGATCGTCTACGGCCGCCTGGACAGAGGTTGTCCGAAAACCCTGATAATCTACGGGATGTACGACGTCCAGCCCGCTGAAGAGACCACCTGGATGAGCCCTCCTTTTGCGGCCGAGGTCCATACTCTGCCGGGTTTGGGAGAGTGTGTGGTGGCCAGGGGGGCTGTCAATTCAAAGGGGGCCCTCTGCGGTCTTTTCAATGTTCTTAAGACGATCAAGGAGCATGAGGACATACCGCTCAATCTCATTTTCGCCATCGAAGGAGAGGAAGAGATCGGCAGCCCGAGCTTCCAGGATTTCATCCTGGCACACAGACAGGAGCTCCAAGGGGATGGTGTGGCAGATTTTGATTTCTCTCAAGACAGCCGGGGAAATGTCTCCATGCATCTGGGGCTTAAAGGTATCGTGTATTTGGACCTCGTCTGCCGCGGCGGCCCTAAAGGGGGGCCTGTGGAGACATCACAGCACGGCTCGGTCAGCGCTTGGATCTCCTCGCCTGTTTGGCGGTTGATTCATGCCCTCGGCTCTCTCACGGATAACAAGGAAAACATCAGAATTCCGGGATTTTATGAGAATGTGGCTGCTCCAAGCAGGAATGATCTCCAGCTTCTCAAAAAGCTGGAAGGACGCTTCGATGAAAAGGCCTTTCTTAAGGAAATGAAAAGCCTTTGTTTCAAGTACGACCGCCACGGTGTCGACCTGCTCAAAAGGGGGCTTTATTTCCCCGTTCTCAATATCAACGGATTCCATGCTGGGTACTCCGGCCCCGGGACCAAGACCGTGCTTCCGACCAGGGCTACAGCCAAGATCGATATCAGATTCGGACCGAATATGGAACCCGATGAAGTGATCGGAAAATTCAGTCAGTTCCTGCGTGATACGGGATTTGGTGACATCGAAGTCAGGGTCCGAGACAATTACACCTGGTCCAAGACCGACGTCCGTGAGCCCCTTGCTCAAAATATGATCCAAGCTTACCGCATTCATGGATCGGATCCTGAGATATGGCCGCTTGCCACCTGGGCTGCTCCCTATTTCGCTTTTTCCAGAACACTGCGCCTCCCGGTTGTCGCCGGGGGTATGGGACACGGTGGGCGACAGCATGTGGCTAACGAGTACATGACGGTGAAAGGACTCCTTGATTTCGAGAAGTTTGTGGCTACATTCCTGTTTGCGGCTTCCGGTAAGCTCGGAAAGCAAACCGCAAAAGGAACATCCGCCTGAGCGGAATGGGCCTGATCGAGTCTATTTCTTTAAAGAAGCTTTCGAGAAAATATACTCAGGAATATCGGCATTGAATTCGATGGACTCGAGCACGAACTCGGTCCCTTTTCCCGTTTTCAATTCATCCTTAAAGATCATTTCGGTTGGAAACCAGCGGTCATCGATACGGCGGACATTCTTAACCTGTGTGGTTTTGATCAGCTTGCCGCTTTTGGCATATCGCTCCTCCCGCAAGGAGACATACCTTTCTTTGTCCACCCAAATCTTACGGGAAAAATAGGCTGTATCCGTCACTTTGGATGTCAGCAAGACCACCCAGCAGGGACGCTCTTCCAGGTTTTCCTCTCCCACTACCTCGGCTTTATAATCGTCCCTGAGGCGGCGGTCTTCCATGAGGTCTTCATAGGAAAGATCGGATCCCATGACCGATTGGCGCAACATGTGGCCCGAGATTTTTATGATACGGTCGGTCGACGGGGAGTATGTCCATAGTTGATCCTCGAGTTTGAGCATCTTGGTCCCCTTTTCTCGAGGCGGGGCTAAATACTCCGTATATGATTTATCCTCTCCCATGATCCATGATTTTGACTCGATGGACCGGCTTCCTCGCCGGCCGTGGATGATCATTTTGCCTTGAGAGATTTTGTTGTCGGACCCGATGTTTTCATCGATTTTTTCAAGAAGCCAATCGCCCGAGGGAGGTTGAGCGGCGAGCACGATGACAGAAACGAGAATCAAACAAAAAACAGCACTTTTTTTCATATTTCCATCTCCTTCATGAGCCGGGATGTCTGGCGCTTGTAAATCCCTATCCCCGAAATTGAAGTCCCCAGAAAGGTCGCTCCCAGTCCCGGAATGAATCCGATCACGAAGCTGAGAGGCGTGATCCGTGTCCGCATTACGTTCGTGATCATCAGAGATGAGTTCTTCATCATGTAACCGAAATCGAAGCCGTGAACTTGCATGTAGTAGGCCAGTCCCAATCCGAGAGCGGTGCCGGCTATGGTGCCGAAAAAACCGACCAGGAGCGACTCTCCGATGAGAGAACGATAGAGGTGTCCCTTGCTCTCTCCCATGGCCAAACGGATTCCGATTTCACCGTAGCGGCGGAGACTGCCCATCAGGCCGGCATTCCACAGGACAAGAGACATGACCGATATGAATAAAACGATGACGATACCGGAAATCTTTTTCAGCATCGCGAACATGTCTGCCAGCCCGCTTTGATGGTAGAGCGTTTCCATAACTGGTGAAAACGGGTCCACCTCGTCGGAATATTTCGCGTTGAAGGCCGCCTTGACGGTGTCGGCTTTATTGTTCTTATAGACAAAGTCACTGAAAAATCCCAAAATCTCGCCCGCCGCATCCTGCATATCCAGTGCGGCTTGGATATCCGACAGGTCGGCTATCATCGCCCCTTTGTCTATGGCGCTGACGCCGAACCGGATGGTCCCCACCACTGTAAAGTTCTGTAGGGCCATGCTTCCATACATGGTGGACCCGATGAGGGTCGCCTGCTCACCCATCCGGATCTCCAGACCGCGGGCAAAATCCTCACTTATGAGAATCTCTCCTTGATTCTGGGGCAAACGTCCCTGAATCAAAGACTTATCCATGTCCATAATGGATTCTTCCGTGCTCC